>DASSNR010000290.1:0-3442 GCA_035687925.1 Gemmatimonadaceae bacterium
CGTCAGAGGTGACAGCGTCGCCGACGTTCACCTGCGTGAGCGTGGCGCCCGCGGGGAGCGGCGGGAGCTGGCGTCCGGTCCATCCGGCGCGCTGCGCATCGGAGATGAGCACGACGTCGCGCCTGGCGCGCGCCGTGTCGCTCAGGATGCGCTCGGCGAGGCGGAGCGCCGCATCGTAGCGCGTGCCGCCGGCCGTGGGATCTACGCTGTCGATGGCGGCAAGGAGCGTGGCCTTGTCGCTCGTGAGCGGGCCGGCGGCCGAGGCTGCGTCATCGAAGTAGACCACGGCGCCGCGGTCGTCGCCGGCCATGCCTTGTATCACGTGTCTCGCCGCGGAGCTGGCGCGCGTCCATCGGTCGCCGTACGCCATGCTGTACGAGCGGTCGAGGAGGATCACCACATCGCGTGCGCCGTGCGACGCGCCGAGCAACGCCGCACGCCGCGCGAGAAACGGGCGCGCGAACGCGAGCACGAGGAGCGCGATGGCGACGCACCGCAGCGCGAAGAGGAGCCAGTTGCGGATGCGTTGCCGACGCACCGCCTGATACGGGATGCGCTCGAGGAACATGAGCGACGGGAAGTGCAGCACCGTCTTCCGCTCCTTGTGCGTGAGGTGCACGAGCACCGGCACGGCGAGCGCGGCGAGTCCCGCGAGGAACCAGGGCGCGAGCAGACTCAGCATCACCGCACCCGCATGAGCCGCTCGCGCTTGCTCAGGAAATCGAACAGCGCGTAGTCGAGTGGACGCGACGTGTCGAACATCGCGTAATCCATGGCGTGCTCCCCGAGGCGGCGGCCCAGCTCCGCGATGTGCGCGCGGATCATCGTCCGGTACTGCTCGCGCAGCCGCTCGGGGACGAGTGGAATGCGCTCGCCCGTCTCCAGGTCCTCGAACATCCCCGCTTCCTCGAACGGGAACTCCAGCTCGGCAGGATCGAGCACGTGCACGACCATCACATCGTTCCCGCGCTGGCGGAGCTGCTGGAGCGCATCGAGCACCACATCGGGCTCGGCGTACAGATCGGAGATGAGGAGGATCATGCTCCGCCGGCGGAAGTGCTCGGCCAGCTTGCGGAGCGGTGCCTGCAGGTTCCCCGGTCGTTCGGCGCGGGCGCGCGCGATGGTGTGCAGCACGGCGGAGAGATGCTTGGCCGACGGCGGCACGTACTCGACGATATCCGCGTCGAAGGTGACGAGCCCCACGCGGTCGCGCTGTCCGTGCGTGAAGTACGCGAGACACGCCGCGAGGTAGCGCGCGTAGTCGAGCTTGGTCACCGCGCCGGTGCCGTAGTTCATGGACGCGGAGATGTCGAGCAGGATGCTGAAGTTCGTGTTGGTGTCGGCCTCGAACTCCTTGATGTAGAACCGGTCGGTGCGCGCGTAGAGGCGCCAGTCGATGCGGCGGATATCATCGCCGGGCATGTAGGCGCGATGCTCGGCGAAGTCGAGCGACATGCCGAGGTGCGGCGAGCGGTGCAGCCCGTTGATGAACCCTTCGACCACGGTGCGCGCGACGAGCTCGAGGTTCCCGATGCGGCTCAGCGTCGCGGGGTCGAGAAAGGTCGTGACGTCCGTGAGCGGGACGCCGGCCTCCGCGTCACCCTGCCGCGCACCCTCCTGCCGGACGCGGCGCGAGTCGGCCCTCACATCCCGCTCCTCGGAACGGGGACATGCTGCAGCAACTGATCCACCACCTGATCGCTCGTCACGCGCTCGGATTGCGCGTGGAAGTTGAGCAGCACGCGGTGGCGCAGCACCGGATGCGCGAGGGCGCGCACGTCATCGAAGCTCACGTGGTAGCGCCCGCGCATGAGCGCGCGCGCCTTGCCGCCGAGGACGAGGTACTGCGCCGCACGCGTGCTCGCGCCGTACGACACCCACCTCTTCACGAAGTCCGGCGCGTGGGGCGACGTGGGGCGCGAGGCGCGCGTGAGGGCGACGGCGTAGCGCGCGACGGTGTCGGAGATGGGGACGCGCCGCACGAGCTGCTGGAAGGCGACGATGTCGCTCCCCGTCACCGCGTGCGTGAACTCCGGATTCTGCACGGCCGTCGTCGAGCGCACGACGTCGATCTCCTGCGCTTCATCGAGGTAGTCGATGATGACCTGGAACATGAAGCGGTCGAGCTGCGCTTCGGGGAGCGGGTACGTCCCCTCGAGCTCGATCGGGTTCTGCGTGGCGAAGACGGCGAACGGCTCGGTGAGCTCGTACGTCGTCCCCTGCACCGTGACGCGATGCTCCTGCATCGCCTCGAGGAGTGCGGCCTGCGTCTTGGGCGGTGTGCGGTTGATCTCGTCGGCGAGGACGATGTTGGCGAAGATCGGGCCGGCGGTGAACATCATGCGCCGCTGTCCGGTGGCCGCGTCGTCCTGGATGATGTCGGTGCCCGTGATGTCACTGGGCATGAGGTCGGGCGTGAACTGGATGCGCGAGAACTTGAGGTCGAGGACGCGCGCCATCGTGTGGATGAGGAGCGTCTTCGCGAGCCCGGGGACGCCGACGATCAGGCAGTTGCCGCCGGCGAAGAGCGCGATCAGCGCCTGGTCGATGACATCGTCCTGTCCGACGATGAGCTTCCGCATCTCGTGCACGATCTGCGCGGTGCCGGTGCGCAGCCGATCGGCCAGCGCGATGTCGTCGGCCGCCTCGAGTGCGGCGTTCTCTTCAGTCACGATTCCCACGGGCGTCCCTCGTCGTCGGGAGTGAATGGTGGTCATGGCGAGCGAAGCGAATGTCATCCCGCGCGGAGCGAGGAATCTGCCTGCTTGTCATCCCGAGCGAAGCGAGGGATCTCCTCGCCGGTCCGAGATTCCTCGCTGCGCTCGGAATGACAGCGCGCTCGGGATGACATTCGCTGCGCTCGGAATGACACCGCTGTTCAGTGCACGAACCCGTACATCAGATAGTTCACGCCGAGCTTGTAGGCCTCGTTGGTGAGCGGGATCGGGAGGAATCCCTCCGCCGACCACTGCCAGTAGTCACCGATGTCGTTGTTGGCGTTGGCGACGACCATCAGCCGCTTGGTGGGATCGTTGTTCTCGTAGATCCCCCAGAACTCCGCCTGCCCGCGGTAGCCGCGCATCGCCAGCGACTGGACCTGGAAGAACGACTGGAAGGCGGGGTTCGAGACATCGAGCTGCACGAGCTGCCCCTCGGGGAGCACGCGACGCATCTCTTCCACGAAGTTGTCCCAGTGGCGCCGCATGCTGAAGTCGTCGACGATCAGGAAGCCGCCCTTCTGCAGATACGCGCGCAGCGCCCTCACCTGCGCGTCCGTCTGCCGCCAGCACCCGGGCTCGGAGAGATAGGCGATGGGATACTTCATCAGCTCGGGATCATCCTCATCGAGCACGACGCTGCTGTCCACGCGCGCGTCGAGCGTCGTGAGCTGCGTGACGATCTTCATCAGGTTGCGGTCGGCCACCGGGTAGTCGTGATGCCA
>DASSNR010000318.1:0-6363 GCA_035687925.1 Gemmatimonadaceae bacterium
GCTCAAGCTCACGCGTCCGCTGGAGGCCGCGGGCGTGCGGATCCTCGGCACATCGCCCGACGCGATCGACATCGCGGAGGATCGCCGCCGGTTCGAGGCGATCGCGCGCGAGCTGGGGATCAATCAGCCGCCGAGCGGCACGGTGACGAACGTCGAGGACGCGGTGCAGGTGGCCGAGCGGGTCGGGTATCCCGTGCTCGTGCGTCCGTCGTACGTGCTCGGTGGGCGCGCCATGCAGATTGTTTACGATGAAGCGACGCTGCGCGGATACTTCGCGAACGCCGTGCGCGCATCCGAGGACCGGCCGGTGCTGATCGACCGCTTCCTCGAGGACGCGTACGAATGCGACGTCGACGCAGTGAGCGACGGCGAGCTGGTGGTGATCGGCGGGATCATGCAGCACATCGAGGACGCGGGGATTCACTCCGGCGATTCGGCCGCCGTGCTGCCGCCGTACATCATTGGCGAGGAAGACCTGCAGACGATGCGCGAGCACACCGTGGCGCTGGCCAAGGCGCTCGGTGTCGTCGGGTTGATCAACGTGCAATTCGCGATCAAGGATGGCGTCGTCTACGTGCTCGAGGTGAATCCGCGCGCGAGCCGTACGATCCCCTTCGTCTCGAAGGCGATCGGCGTGCCGCTGGCCTCGATCGCCGCCCGCGCGATGCTCGGCGAGCGGCTCTCCGCACTCGGATTCACCGAGGAGATCGTGCCGCCGTACGTCTCCGCGAAGGAGGCCGTGTTCCCCTTCAACAAGTTCCGCGAAACGGACCCGATCCTCGGCCCCGAGATGCGCTCGACGGGCGAGGTGATGGGGATCTCCGACTCGTTCGGTGGTGCGTTCGCGAAGTCGCAGCTCGCGGCGGACAACGGGCTCCCGCTCGATGGCGCGATCCTGATCACGGTGAACGATCGCGACAAACCCGGTGTGATTCCGATCGCGCGCCGATTCCACGAGATGGGATTCCGCATCATGGCCACGGACGGTACGGCGCGCTATCTGCGCGCGCGGGGGATCCCGGTGGAGTCGGTGTTCAAGGTGCACGAGGGACGCCCGCACGGGATCGACCTGATCGTGAACGGGCAGGTGCAGTTGCTCATCAACACGCCGCTTGGCAAGCACTCGCAGCAGGACGACTACAGCATGCGCCGTGCGGCAGTGGCGCACCGCGTGTCGTACACGACCACGCTCTCGGCCGCGAGCGCCGCCTGCGACGGCATCCTCGCACTCCGCTTTCGTCCCCCGCACGTTCGCTCGCTGCAGGAGTGGCACGAGGTCGCGCGGGCGGCTACTGTACGGCAGGAGCGTGAAGCTGTGAGCTCTGAGTTATGAGCTCTGAGCTGTGAGCTCTGAGCTTTGGGTTGCGAGCTGGTTCAGAGCACGGAAATCGAGCACGCCGTTGGCTCATAGCCGGCTCACAGCCCAAAGCTCACCGCTCAAAGCTCACAGCACTCCCAATTCCCCCTATTACTGTCGTTTCGCCCATGCCCGTCCCCCTTCTCGATCTTCGTGCGCAGCATGCGCATATCAAGGACGAAGTCGTGGCCGCGCTCATGCGCGTGGTCGACGACCAGCTGTTCATTCTCGGCGAGCCGGTCGAACGACTCGAGCACGCGGTTGCGGAGCTGTCGCGGGCGCGGTACGCGATCGGCTGTGCGAGTGGCACCGACGCGCTCCTCCTCGCGTTGCGCGCGCTGGACGTCGGCCGCGGCGATGAGGTTGTGACCACGCCGTTTACCTTCTTCGCGACGGCGGGGACGATCCACAACGTGGGCGCCACGCCGGTGTTCGTCGACATCGATCCGGCGACGTTCAACATCTCTGTGGAGCAAACAGCGGCCGCCGTGACGTCGAGGACGAAGGCGGTGATTCCCGTCGACCTGTTCGGACAGATGGCGCCGATCGAGGAGCTCGCGGCCGCGCTGCCGGCGCTCCCGATCATCGAGGATGCCGCGCAGTCGATCGGCGCGCGGCGTCGCATCGACGGACAGTGGGTGATGGCGGGTGAGCGCGCGACGATCGGAACGTTCAGCTTCTTCCCATCGAAGAACCTCGGCGGGTACGGCGATGGCGGCATGATGGTGACGCAGGACGAGCAGATCGCCGAGCGGCTGCGTCGTCTCCGCCTGCACGGCGGCACGAAGCAGTACTTCCACGATGAGGTCGGGTACAACAGCCGCCTCGACTCGCTCCAGGCGGCGGTGTTGCTCGCGAAGCTGCCGCACCTCGCGGAGTGGAGCGCGGCGCGGCGTCAGCATGCGGCGTACTATGACGCGGCCTTTGCGGATGTCTCCGAGGTGCGCGTGCCGACCATCGATGCGCACAACGAATCGATCTTCAATCAGTACACGATCCGCGCCGAGCGGCGTGCCGACTTGCAGGCGCATCTGCGCGCAAAGGGGATCGGTAACGCGATCTACTATCCGCTCCCCCTGCACCTGCAGCCATGCTTCCGCTATCTGGGTTACGAGGAAGGGAGCTGCCCGGAATCGGAGCGCGCCGCGCGTGAAGTGCTCTCGCTCCCGGTCTTCCCCGAGTTGACGCGCGCACAGCAGGACGAGACGATTGCGGCGGTGCGCAGCTTCTACGGCTACTGAGCGTGCTGCTCGTTCTCGCGCGATGAGGCGCGACGCCAAGGCTGGCATTCGATTTTTCGGCACTGTCGCGGCGCTGCTCGTCGGGATGGCGCCGTGCGTTGCCGCGCAACATCCACTCGTCGAGCTTCCGCTTGGCGATCCCGCCTACACGCAGCTCGATGCGCTCGTGCGCCAGGGATGCCGCGCGGCGCGTGTCTCGCCATACCGGCCGTATCGCATCGGTCGCATCCAGTCGGCTCTCACGGACGCGGAGCAGCAACCTCGATGCGCCGGCGCCGTGCTGGACGCGCTCCGCGCCCGCTTTTCGCACGACACGACGATGCACACCGACAGCACGGTCGCCGATCCGCACCTCTCGATCGGCGCTGCGGCCACGCTCGCCGCGAGCGGGCTGCACAATGGCGAATTCTTCCCTCTGTGGCGCGATGTGCGCCCCGTGTCGGAGGGGACACCGCCACTCGTCGGAACGGCGCGTGTGCGGTTGACGTGGGATGCCGGCGAGCATCTGGTGGGTGTCGTCGAAGCGTACGGCGAGACCAATCGTCGGAACGATCCGCTGATCCGGGCGAAGCAGTTTCGCAGCACATCGGGCGTCATGGACTTCAGCGAAGCGTACCTGGCGGGGCAGGTGGGGCCAGTGGCGCTCTCCTTCGGCCGAGGGCGCGAGGCGTGGCTGGGCGACGGGAGCGAGTCGCTTGCGCTCTCGGCGAACGGTCCGCCGCTCGATCGCATCAGTGCGGAGGCGAACTGGTCGCGGTTCGAGCTGCGATTGCTCTTCGCATCGGTGAACGACGTGGTCCTCGACCGCACGCTGGGTGACTCACTCCCTGCGAACGTCGCGCAGCAGCGGTGGCATCGCGTCTTCGTCGGCCACTCGCTCACCTACCGCGCATCGCGGTCGGTCGATGTGACGCTCGGCGAGACCGCACTCATCGGGCGCCAGGGCGGCGGGGTGGATCTCTCGTACGCGAATCCGCTCATGATCTATCAGGTGACGCAGAACGACCAGAACGGCTCCGGGGGCGGACCGGCGAATTTGATGGCGTTCGCGGGCGTGCACGCATCGCTCGGCCCGGCAGTGCTGAGCGGCGAGTGGTTGATCGACGACATCCAGATCGACCCAAAGGACAAGGCCGTGTACCCGAACCTGTTCGGGTGGCGCCTCGAGGCGAGCTACGCGCTGCCGACGCCGCTTCCGGCGAGCGTGGATCTGCAGTACCGCCGCGACGACAACTACACGTACAGCGCGGACACGTACACGAAGGTGTACCAGCAGTACGATGCACCACTCGGGTCGGAGCTCGGGCCGGGCGCGGATCTCGTGCGGCTCGGTGGGGAGGTCCTGCCGACGGGGCGACTGCGGCTCTCGGGCGGAATCGGACGGTGGCGTCGAGGCGGACAGCGGCTCAACGATCGTCCGGCGCAGGATCGCAAGGGGCACGCGGGCGAGCCGTTCCCTTCGGGCACAGCGACACGGCCGCTCGTGCAGAACGCGTGGCTGGGCGATTTCGCCGTCGAATGGCTGGACGGGAAGGTGCCGATCACTGTGCGCACCGAGCTGCTCCGTGTCGATCATCTGAACAATCAGGACGTGCCGGTGGCGCAGCTGGCGCGCGTGCAGGTCGTGGGGACATGGCGATTCCGCTACCCGTAGCCCCGCAGTCGCTCGGCCTCTTTATTGCTTGGGGCTGGCGGGCGGAATAACTTCACAGATTCCGCGCTGCGGGCAGTCGCCGCGTGCGGTGCATTCGTCCATTCCACCTTCGCGATACACGTGCGCATTACCGTCATAGGAACCGGATACGTCGGTCTTGTCGTGGGCGCGTGCCTGGCCGAGACCGGGAACGACGTCATCTGTGCCGACATCGACGAGCGGAAGATCTCGGGACTCAAGCAGAACGTGCTCCCGATCTACGAGCCCGGACTCGACGATCTGGTCGAGCGCAATCAGGCGCAGCAACGTCTCTCGTTCACCACGGATGTCCCCGCTGCGGTCGCCGCGGCCGAGGTCGTCTTCATCGCCGTCGGTACGCCGCCCGACGAGGACGGCTCGGCGGACCTGCGCCACGTGCTCGCGGTCGCCGACACGATCGGCAAGCACATGCAGCGTGAGCTGGTCGTCGTCACGAAGTCCACGGTGCCCGTGGGAACGGCAAAGAAGGTGGCGCAAGCCGTCGGTCGCAACGCGGCCTTCCCGTTCCATATGTGCAGCAACCCCGAGTTCCTCAAGGAAGGCGCGGCGGTCGATGACTTCATGAAGCCCGATCGCGTGGTGCTCGGCGTCGAGAGCGATCACGCGCGGTCGGTGATGGCCGAGCTGTATGCGCCGTTCGTGCGCACGGGGAAGCCGATCATCTTCATGGACATCGCGTCGGCCGAGATGACGAAGTACACGGCCAATGCGATGCTCGCCACGCGCATCTCGTTCATGAACGAGATCGCGAATCTGTGCGAGCAGGCGGGGGCGAACGTCGACAACGTGCGGAAGGGGATCGGCTCCGATGCGCGGATCGGCGCGTCGTTTCTCTTTCCGGGACCCGGGTACGGCGGCTCCTGTTTTCCCAAGGATGTGAAGGCGCTCGTACGCACGGGACACGAGCTCGGCTCGCCGCTGTGCGTACTGCAGGCGGTGGAGGACGCGAACGAGCGGCAGAAGCGCCGGCTCTTCCAGAAGCTGCAGCACGCGCTCGGCGACGCAGTGCGCGGGTCGCGCGTGGCGTTGTGGGGGCTCGCGTTCAAGCCGCAGACCGACGACATGCGCGAGTCGCCATCGCTCACGCTCATCGAAGACCTGCTCGGCGTGGGTGCGACGGTGATGGCACACGATCCCGTGGCGATGACCGAAGCGCGCCGCCGCCTCGGCGACACGATCCAGTATGCGGCCACGAACTACGATGCGCTCCCCGGTGCGGACGCGCTCGTCGTCGTCACCGACTGGAACGAGTACCGGCACCCCGACTTCAACCGGATCAAGAGCTCGCTCCGGCGCCCCGTCGTGATCGACGGCCGCAATCTGTACGATCCGTCGAAGATGTCGCAGATGGGGTTCACCTATCTCTCGATCGGCCGAGGCTCTGCGTGAGGGTTCTGATCACCGGGGCGGCAGGATTCCTCGGCTCGCATCTGTGCGATCGGTTCCTGGCCGACGGCCATCGCGTCGTCGGGCTGGACAACTTCATCACCGGGCACCCGGACAACATCGCGCACCTCGCGGGGAACGATCGGTTCGAGTTCATCAGGCACAACATTTCGACGTACACGTACGTCCCCGGCGAGCTCAACGGCGTGTTGCACTTCGCGTCGCCGGCGAGTCCGATAGACTATCTCGAGCTTCCTATCCCCACGCTGAAGGTGGGAGCGCTCGGGACGCACAACGCGCTCGGTCTGGCGAAGGCCAAGGGAGCCCGCTTCTTCCTCGCTTCGACGTCCGAGGTGTACGGTGACCCTCTCGTACACCCGCAGCCCGAGGGCTACTGGGGGAACGTGAACCCTGTGGGCCCGCGCGGTGTCTATGATGAGGCCAAGCGCTTCGCCGAGGCGATCACGATGGCCTACCACCGCTACCACGATGTCGATACGCGGATCGTCAGGATCTTCAATACGTACGGGCCCAGGATGCGGCCGCGCGACGGGCGCGTCGTGTCCAACTTCATCGTGCAGGCCCTCAACGACGAGCCGCTCACCGTCTACGGCGACGGATCGCAGACGCGCAGCTTCTGCTACGTTTCGGACGAAGTGGAGGGGATCTACCGGCTCTTCATGTCG
>DASSNR010000322.1:0-9424 GCA_035687925.1 Gemmatimonadaceae bacterium
TCTTCCTGCCCCTTGTCGAGCACGACCTGAAGCGCGCACATGCCGATGACCAGCAGGGCGAAGCCGATATAGTCGACGCGGAGCCCGCCCGCGAGCCGTGCCTTGCGCGCTGCCACCTGCTCCGGCGGATCGGCGATGACCCGCGCCGCCAGCAGCGAGAGCAGCATGCCCACGGGCACGTTGAGCAGGAAGACCCAGCGCCAGGAAAAATTGTCGGTGATCCAACCGCCGAGCGTCGGCCCGACCGTGGGCGCCACGATGATCCCGAGCAGGAAGACCGCCTGCACGATCCCCTGCTGCTCCAGCGGGAAGATCTGTCGCAGCGTCGCCTGGGCGGTGGACAGGAGCGCGGCGCCGCCCGCGCCCTGCACGATGCGCCAGAACACGAGCTCCGTGAGGCTGTTCGACGTGCCGCAGAAGAAGGAGGCGGCGATGAACAGAAAGATCGAGAATGTGAGATACCGCTGTCGCCCGAAGCGCTCGGTGAAGAACGCGGTCATCGGGAGGAAGATCACATTCGACAGGATGTAGCCTGTGGCCACCCAGCCGATCTCCTCCTCAGTGGCGCCGAGGTTTCCGGCCATCTGCGGCAGCGCGACATTGATGATGGTGGTGTCGAGCACCTCCATCACGGCGGCCGTGATGAGACCGATGAGGATGATCCATCGGTAGCGGGCCACGAATGCGGCAGCCGCTTCGGCCGGTGTAAGCATACTCGCGGCAGCGGCCGAGCCGCCCGGCGCTGAGTCGGGAGTGATTGTACTCAACGGCAATTGTGAGCGGGGGTTACCGCGACGCGGCCTCGTCACGGACGAGTGTCAGGATCATCCGAGCTGCGGTCTCGAGCGGGATGGTCGCGGTGTTGATCTGCATGTCGTACAGCGAAGGATCATCGGTGTCACGGCGGAAGTAACGATCGAGATAGTGCCGTCGTTCCAGGTCGCGGCGGCGAACATCTGCGGCCGCCTGCTCGAGAGACATCTGCTTCCGCGTGGCCACCCGACGCACGCGCACAACACAGGGTGCGACCACGCGCACGCGCAGCACATCGCGTCGGTCCTGCAGCAGACATGCCGCGCCGTGTCCGATGATGATGAGCGGCGGCGTGCGCGCGGCCTCGAGCACCACCGCTCGCGTCGCTTTGGCGAGCGTATCAGCATCGGGCGCGCTCGGTGCATCGGGGAGGATCGGCGCGTCGGAGGGGCAGACGGTGAACGCGGCGGCGATCCGCTCGAGCAGCGTCGGCGCGTGCTCATCGAGTGCTTCGACCGCCTCGCACGGACAGTGCAACCGCTCGGCGATGCGGTGCGCGAGCTCACGATCGAGCACGGGCCACCCGAGGCGCTCGCCGAGGAGCAAACCCAATTCGCTTCCGCCGGCTCCGTATTCGCGCGACAGCGCGATGAGGTGCACGGAGCCGTGGTGTGTGGGCTCGAGAGTTGGCTCGCGGATCGATGCAGTCATGCAGCGCAGCTTCTGCTGACGGCCAGATTGGTGAGCACGGCCGTCAGGTTCCGTGCCACCACGTGCCGTCCACCGAGGCGAACGCGCGTTCAACCCGAGCGCGTGTGCGTACCGCGGGAGCGTGTCCGTACCGCGGCCGACGCGGCGCATCGCGTCGCACCATTCACGCGTGCGCGGTCACGCGTGCGTGCCGATCAACGCGCGTTCTTGAACCAGAGGACGTAGTACGTGGGGTGTGAGGCACCTACCTCAGCGCACGCCGGGATGCTGCTCATCCGTGCCGCGACCGTGCCCGTCAGGTCGCTCTCGGGGGTTGCGATCGAGGATGCATTGTAGACCTCCACCGCCTGCAGGTCGGATGCATGGAAGGCGCGGAGCGGGATGTACTCAGGGTAGCTGCCGTTGATGAGCACGCACGATGATTCGTCGTCGGTGATCGTCGTCGATGGTGCGATCGCGGTGTCGACGATGGTTGTAATGAGCTTCGTCGCCTGACCCCGCAGCGCCATCACCGGCGTGTACTGGAACGCGATGTCGAGCGGCAGCTTGCCGAGCGGGCGCAGGTCATCGCGCAGCAACGTCACACTCGTCGAGTTGTCTCGCCATTGCTGGCGTTTGTCGTAGTCGCGCCACGCCGATTGATTCTTGCCGAATCCGCTCTCCGCGCGCACGTCGACGGTGTCGAGGAGGACGCCGAGCGCGTTCATGCGGATGGCGAGCTCGTGGCGGCTGTCGGCGACGACGTCGACGCGGACGGTGCGCGGCGCGAAACCGAGTCGTCGGGCGCGCATCATGTACGAGCCCGGTGCAAGCTCCGGGAAGAGAAACTGGCCATCGGCGCTGGTGGCCGCGCTCTCGCCGGTCCCGAGAAGATCGAGGCGCACGTCGGACAGCGGCACGCCCGAGGAGTCCACGACCACACCGAGGACGATGGCGTGCCCGCGTGCGCGATGCGGCGCATGACCGCTCACGACCACGGTGTCGAGACCGTGCGGCAGCGCGCGGAGCATGATGCCGACTTCCGTGCGCTCGCCGCCGCGCGCGTGCCAGTGCGCATCGAGCGGACGGAATCCCAGACGCTGGAAGCGGACGTCGTACTCGCCGGGTGCGATGCCGGCGAGTGTGAACCAGCCGTTCGCATCGGTGTAGGTGCCGGCCCGCTGCGCGAAGAGCACGACCTGCACGTCGGGGATCGGAGCGCCGGTACTGTCGCGCACGAGGCCGACGAGCGTCGCGCGGGTGGGGTCGAGAGATGGTTGCTGCGCGGATACGCACCGCGGATGCGCCGACGCGAATCCCAATGCAACGACAGCGACCGCCATGAACCGCTGCGTCATCCGTCCTCCCCTCACTCGTTCAGTGCGGTTTCGTACCCCGGGTCAGGGCGCGGCGTTCACCGTCGCCTTCGCGGGCAGCGTCGCGTGTCCCGTGCGCGGGTCGTACGTGCTGCCTGCCGGAAGGACGTGCAGCACGACGTCGGTCGCACCAAGCGTCGGCGCGCCCGGCGGTGTGATGTCGCTGTGCCGCGCGTCGTACACGAGCGCGGCGCTCTGCCCGAGCACGGCCCAGTGACCATCCGGGTACACGAGCAACGCGGTCGATTCATCGATGCCGACGCCCAAGTGGGGCGGCCGCTCGAGCACGAGGCTGATCAGGCGGTTGTGCCGCTTGCGTCGCAGAAAGTGCTGGTCGACGATCACGCCGTGGATCAGACCGAAGCCTGCTGACGTGACGATGTTGTCGCGCGCGATGGTCATGAACGGCGTTGTGGTGTCGGGGCGTGCGCCGCCTGGATGTCGCTCATCGCCGGTGATCATCGGGTTCGACATCACGGCCGCCCCCGCCGATGTCCCGCCAATCACCGCGCCCGCGCGGTAGCGTGCATGGATCGCAGCTTCGACCTTCGTCCCCTGCAGCGCATTCGCGAGTCGCACCTGGTCCCCACCAACGAACCAGATGCCGGTCGCGCTGTCGAGCAGCTGCGCGACGGAATCCATGTTCGCCTGCTCGTGGGTGATGTCGAGGCTGATCGCGGTCGCGCCGAGCTTGCGCAGGTCCTCCGCCTTCTCGGGGCCGCCGGTCGAGTCTTCGGTCGCCATCGGGAAGACGATGATGCGCGCGTGCCCCGCGCCGCCGGCGAGGTCGACGAACTTCTGCACCAGCGACTGCGGCTGCGGGCCGCCGCCGACGATCAGCAGGTAGCCGCGCGGCTGCTCGGCGCTCGGCGCGGTTCCGTTGCGTCCAGCGGTGCCGCTGGCGCAGCCGAGCAGGGTGAAGACAGTGACGGCGGTGAGCGAGAGGGAGCGGAGCGTCGGCATGATTCGAGGGGCGTAGATGGATGTCATTCCGAAGGAGCTGCGCGACTGAGGAATCTCGGCCCGGCGAGTAGAAGATTCCTCGCTGCGCTCGGAATGACAACCCGTGCGCGCGGATGACAACCCGTCGTCCTACTCGTACGTGACGCGCGGATCCGATATCGCGTACACGAGGTCGGTGACGAGATTCACCGCCACGAACACGAGACTCAGAAACAGCACGGAGCCCTGAATGGCCGGCAGGTCGCGCCGCGTGATGGCGTTCACCACATAGCGGCCGAGGCCGGGCCAGCTGAAGATGGTCTCGGTGAGAATGCTCCCGGTAAGGTAGTAGCCGAAGTCGAGGCCGAGCACCGTGATTACGGGGATGAGCGCGTTCCTGAGCGCGTGCCGCGCGAGCACCACGCGCTCGCGCAATCCCTTTGCGCGCGCCGTTCGCACGTAGTCGCTCCCCAACACCTCGAGCATCGCGGCGCGCGTCATGCGCGCGAGAAAGGCGATCGATCGCGAGCCGAGGGCGAGTGCGGGGAGCACGAGATACACGAGTCGCCCCGAGCCCGAAGGCGGGAGCCACCTGAGTATCACGGCGAAGACGAGAATCAGGATGAGCCCCACCCAGTACACCGGGAACGAGACGCCGAGGTAGGCAGCGCCGAGCGAGAGGCGATCGAACCAACCGTCCGGCTTCCACGCGCTCAACACGCCGATGGTGATACCGAATATCGTCGCGAGCGTCATCGCGGCGAGGGCGAGCTCGAGCGTCTTCGGGAATCGCTCGCGAATGTCGCGCACGATCGGGCGGCCGGTGATGTAGGAGCGGCCGAGGTCGCCCTCGAGCACGCGCCCCGCGTAATGCGCGAACTGCACGGGGAGTGGATCGTCGAGCCGGAGCTCGGCGCGGAGTCGCGCGATGGTGGCGGCGTCGGCGCGCTCGCCGACCATCGAGAGCACAGGGTCACCGGGTGCGACGTACAGCAGCAGGAAGACCACCACCAGCACGCCGAACAGCGTCGGGATGGCGAGCAGCAGCCGGCGTGCGATGAAGGAGAACACGAGTCAGTGTGCCTCTGTCATTCCGAGCGTCCTAGCGTTGTCATTCCGAGCGCAGCGAGGAATCTCGGGCGGCAAGCGAGATCCCTCGCTCCGCTCGGGATGACACGGGCCGCGAGATCCCTCGCTCCGCTCGGGATGACACGGGCCGCGAGATCCCTCGCTGCGGTCGGGATGATGCCGTGGCCTCGGGCTGACCAATCGACACGTTCGTCCACCGCTGCCCCGTGAACACCGTCGGGACCTGGAATCCTCGGATCCACGGCTGCACGGCGTCGAGCTCGCTGTAGAAGAAGAGGTAGAGCATCGGCGCGTCCGCGAACTCGAGCGAATCGGCCTGGCGGTAGAGCGACGTGCGCGTCGCGTCATCCTGCTCGGCGCGCGCCTTCGTCACGATCTGGTCGAACTTCGGATTCTCGTAGAACGAGAGATTTCCGCCCAGGCCCTTGTTCGCGCCGTGGAGCAGCGGATACAGAAAGTCTTCAGCGTCCGGGTAGTCGGCGTACCAGTCCTTCACGATGAGGTCGACGTTCCCCTGGCTTGCGGCAGCGCGCACCGATGCGGCGTCACGCTCCACGACCTTCGCACGAATGTCGACCGCGGCGAGATATCCCTGAATGGAGAGCGCGAGCCGAGCGAATGCGGGATCCTGCGAGTGCCAGAGCTCGATGTCGAAGCCGTTCGGGAAGCCGGCGGCGGCGAGCAGCTGCTTGGCCTTCGCGGGATCGTAGCCGTACGGCTTGCGCGTCGTGTCCGCGCCGTCGAGCGATGGCGGGATGACGCCGGCGGCCACGCGCCCGCGGCCGCCGAAGAGATGATCGACGATCGTCTTCACGTCGACCGCGTAGTTGATCGCCTGCCGCACGCGCGCATCCTTGAGCGGACCGCGCGTGGTGTTGATCGCCATGTAGAAGAGTCGGAGCGCGGGCGCGGAGGCGAGCATCGCCTTCTTGTCGTCCGTCTCCTCCCACTGCTGCGTGTCCGACTCGGGGACGTACAACAAGTCGACGTTCCCGTTCTCGAACTCGGCCACTGCCGTGCTCGGCTCGGGGATGATGCGCGCCATGAGCGACTCGGCCTTGGGTGCGCCGCCGAAGTAGTCGGGGTTGCGCGCGAAGAGCAGATAGTCGTCGTGCTTCCACGTCACGAGCTTCCACGGACCGGTGCCGATGGGATGCTCACCGAAGTTCGCCGGCGTGGAGTCGGGGACGATCGATGCGACCGGCATCGCCAGGAGCTTGGGGAAAACCGCGAGCGCGGTGTCGAGCGTGATGCGCACGGTGCTGTCGTCGAGCGCGGTCAGACCGGCGATGTGCTTCGCCTTGCCGGCCGCAAATGCGCGCGCGCCCGAGATCGGATAGAGCGGCCACCCGCGTCCGCCGCGCGTGGCGGGATCGAGCACGCGCTCGAAGCTGTGCACGACGTTGCGCGCGCTGAACGGTTCCCCATTTTGGAAGTGCACCCCCGATCGCAGATGAAACGTGTACATCTTTCCATCGGGCGACACGTCCCACCGCTCCGCCAGCGAGGGCACCAGCTTCGCGTCCGGCGTGAAGCGCGTGAGGCCATCGAACACGTAGGACACCGCACGCCCCGTGGGCACATCGGTCGAGAGCGCGGGATCGAGTGAGCGCGGATCGTAGGTGTCGCGCGAATCGATGAGTGTGTGTCGCTGCGGGGTCGAGTCGCCGCCCTTGCAGGCGACAAGGCCAACGGAGATGACGACGAGCAGGGCGGCGAGGAGGGGGCGGGGGCGGGGAGAGCGGATCATGGCGGTAGGGTGACTGCGGACACGGCGGAGGATTAGAGGCCGTCTGAAGTTGACAGCGCTCGGCAGGCAAGTGAATTTACCATGCCTCAAGTGAAGCATCAAACGTGAGTTACGTCCTGTGCGTCGACGATAACGAGGACATGCGCCTGATGTTGCGCGAAGTCCTCGCATCGGCTGGGCACGAGGTGGATCTGGCGCCCGATGGCCTGTCGGCGCTTGCTTCGATTCAGGAGCGGGAGCCGGATCTTCTCGTGCTCGATCTCGTCATGCCTGGCATGTCGGGGATCGAGGTGGCGCGCGCGATCAAGCGGAACCCGTTCACGGCGCGCATCCCGGTGCTCATGCTCACGGCCCGCGGCGACATCGAGAACAAGATGGCCGCCTTCGAGGCCGGTGCGGACGATTACCTCGCGAAGCCGTTCGATCCGCGGGAGCTTCGAGCCCGCGTCGTCGCGCTGCTCCGGCTCGTGCGCCGAGAGGGCGATCGGAACCCGACGAGTGGTCTGCCGGGTGGGAAGGCGATCGAGGAGGAGATCGCGCGCCGCGCCGCTACGGGGAAGCCGTTCGCCATCTGCTACATCGACCTCGACAACTTCAAGCCGTTCGCTGATTCGTTCGGGTTCAGCGTGGCCGACATGGTGATCCGCGACATGGGGACCGCCATTCGCAGCTCGGTGCAGTCGGTGGGGAGTCCGAGCGACTTCGTCGGGCACATCGGTGGCGACGATTTCATCGCGGTGACCAACCCGGAGGATGCGGAGTCCATCGCGCAGGACTGCGCGGAACGGTTCCGCCGGGTGGCGGCGCGGGCGATCGGAGAGGAAGCGGTGCAGCGCGGGAGCTTCATGGGGATCGACCGCGATGGTCGCGCGCGGGAGTTTCCGATCGCGCGGCTCTCCGCGGCGGTGTTGCGTGTCGATCCGGACAACTGGATCTCGACGAGCCACATCGGCGCGTTGGCGGCGGAGATGAAGCGGCGCGCGAAGTATCGGGGGCCGGGCACCATCCTCGTCGAGGCGGTGTAGTAGCGGGGGCAGGTGCCGGTCAGGCCCCCGATGCAGGGGGCCTTTGTTTACCCGAGGAATCGCATGACCTACGAGCGTGGGTGCCAGCGTCCGGTGCCCATTCCAGTCCATCCGTCCCGCCAGCGCCGCCGATCGTACCGCCCCGACGCCGGTCCATCCCAATCCGATCGCGCGCACCGTTGATGTTCCTCCGCTCCCCGGCGCGCTCCCTCCTTCTCCTCCTCGCCCTCGTTTCGCTCCCTCACCTCGCCGTCGCGCAGGCCTCGGAATGCGGTCCCGGCGATCTGGAAGTCGTACAGGTGAGCTTCGCGGGCAACCACGCCTTCGGCGATGACTCGCTCGGCCGCGCCATCGCGACCACGCCATCGAGCTGGATGCGCCGGGTGGTCGGGCTGCCGCTCGGTCGCAAGCGATGCCTCGACAATCTCGAGCTGCAGCGCGACGTGATTCGGCTCCGCCTGTTCTACCGTCAGCGCGGCTATTACAAGACGCAGGTGACGACGAGCCAGGAGATGCGGGCGACGAGCAGAGTCGCCGTGCACTTTCAGATCGACGAAGGGCCGCCGGTGATCACGGACAGCCTCACGGTCACGGGGCTCGACACGGTGCGGAACGGCGAGCGTCTCCTCCGCTTCATTCTCCCGTTCAAGGACCACGTGTACAACCGGCTGCGCTTGCAGCAGGCGATCGACACGGTGGTGGACCGGCTCCGGAACACCGGATACGCGCAGGCCGACGAGCCGCTGCGCAACACCTTCGTCGACACCACCACCGATCGGGCGACGGTCGAGCTCACCTTCCTCCCGGGTCGCATCTATCACATCGGCGCGATCGACGTGCACATCCAGCCGGCTGCGGGGGATAGCGAGCCGGACATCTCGCCCTCGACGGTGCGGCGACTGCTCTCGGTGAAGCAGGGCGATGTCTACCGGCAGCGCAACCTGCTCACGAGCCAGCGCGACCTGTATCAGCTCGAGACGTACGGGCACGTGGATCTTGGCGTCGTACCGGATAGCTCACCCGGCAGTGGCGACAGTCTGCTCACGGTGGTCGCGGAGCTGAGCGAGGCGAAGATGCGAAGCATCCGGCTCGGGCTCGGATGGGCGACGCTCGACTGCTTCCGCATGCAGAGCCGCTACGTCGACCGCAACTTTCTCGGCGGTGCACGACGGCTCGAGCTCAACGCCTCGGTGTCGAAGATCGGCGTGGGCGCACCGCTCGATGGTTTCCCGGGGCTGTGCACGACGAAGCTCCGGAACGATCAGTTCAGCGAGAAGCTAAACTACTCGCTCTCCGCGACGTTCCGGCCGCCGGCGCTCTTCGGGACGCGCAACGTGCCGTCGCTCACGCTGTACAGTGAGCGTCGCTCCGAGTACAACGCGTTCCTGCGCTACACGCCCATTGGTGGTCTGGCGTCGATCACGCGCGAGATCGCGCGACGCACGCCGCTCACGTTGGCGTATCTGATGGAGTACGGGCGCACGCAGGCGGACGAAGCGATCTTCTGCCAGGTGTTCAACGTCTGCAACCTGCAGGACATCGCGCGGCTGCAGTCCTACAGCAACCTGCGTGTGGCCAGCGTGAGTCTCGCGCGCGACCGGTCGGATAACGCGTTCAATCCGACGACGGGCTCGCAGATGCGCGCCGAGTTCCGCACGGGGACGACCTCGGCGGACACGGCGAACGTGCGGTTCAACAAGGTGTCGGGCGAGGTGTCGGTCTATCATCCCGTCGGCGGCTCGTCGGTGCTCGCCGCGCGGTTGCAGCTGGGCGCGGTGCTCGATGGGTGGTCGCTCAAC
>DASSNR010000014.1:0-5581 GCA_035687925.1 Gemmatimonadaceae bacterium
CTGCAGGAGGCCGATCCCGCGAATGACGGGCCCCGCGCTCGTCCGCGCGCGCTCGAGGAGGAGTCCGAGCGGAACGGCGACGAGGATCGCCGCACCGAGCGAGAGCGCGACGAGCAGCAGATGGCGCTCCGTGAGCGCACCGAGTGTGGCGCGACGACTCCAGAGGTAGGCGCCGAAGGAGAGCGATCGATTGGCACCCGCGCTCGCGGTGCTCGCTGAGGCGCGTCCGCCATCGCTCACAAGGCCGAGCATGCGCAGCTCGTCCGCTGCCACACGTACGATCGGCTCGCCACCCACCTCGATGCGCTCGTTGAGCCGTCGCATGGTCGAGGCATCGAGCCGATCGCTGAGCAGCGTGAGGATGCCGATCGCGCGCGGGTTCTCGCGCTGGAGCCGCGCGCTCACGAGCGCCGCTGCCTGGTACGGAGGAAAAAAGCCGCGGTCGTCCTCGAGCACCACCAGGTGGTAACGGGCGATCAACCCATCGGTCGAGTACGCGTCGATGACGTCCACCGCTCGCGAGGCGAGTGCCTGGTACTTCACGGCCGGGAGCAGGGCGCGCACCGCCTTGAAGCGAATGCCGTACGTGCGCCGGAGGCCGGGCAGTCCATCCGCACGTCCGATGAAATCCGGTGTGAGGCCGGCCGTGAGCTGCGAGCTCACGCGCGCCAGATCGCTGAGCGTGCGCACGTGCAAGCGCTCCGCCGTTTCCTGCCGGACGGCGATCGCGAAGTTGTTCTCGAAGCCGAGGGGAGGGAGCCAGCGCACACCGTAGCGTTCCTGGAACGCGCGCGCGACACGATCGAACACGGCACGCGGATCGGCCACCGGACGCTCATGGAGGATCGCGAGCAGGCCGGTACCTGTATACTCGGGATAGACATCGATCTCATTTGCGCGGAGCGCGGCGAAGGCGATCTCGGTGGCACCGAGTCCGGGACGGCGTTCCACGCGCTCCCCGTGCGCCTCGAGGAGCTGCGCGAACATCTCGGCGAGCAGGTACGACTCGCCGAACGGTTTGGAAGCGACGACGACCGGTCGCTCGGCCGGCACCGAGTCGCTCTGTCGTGTCTGTGCAAACGCTGCGATGGCCAGCGCCGGCAGCGGAAGGATCGCGACGGTGGCGCGGAGGCGAAGAGACCACCGGCCGCGCGTCGTCACGACAGGCGCGAGTCAGCCGCGACGCGCGCCTGTGCGAGCAGGCGCTGGACGTACTCCGTTGCGGGCGTACGCACCAGCGCCTCGGGAGGCGCGACCTGCTCGATGCGGCCGTGGTGGAGCACGGCGATGCGATCAGCCAGCGCGATGGCCTCATGCAGGTCGTGCGTCACGAAGAGTGTCGTGAAGCGAAGCCGTGTGCGCAGCCCGCGAAACGTCTCCTGCACGTCGGCGCGCGTGATCGCATCGAGCGCACCGAAGGGTTCGTCGAGCAGGATGAACTCCGGGCTCGCCGCGAGCGCGCGCGCGATGGCGACGCGCTGCCGCTCTCCGCCGGAGAGCTCGTGCGGCCAGCGATCTCCGAATGCATCGGGGGCGAGCCCGACGAGATCGAGCGCACGGTCGGCGAGCTCCGACCGATCGGACGCATGCCGCAGCGCGGGAACGAGCGCGACGTTGCGCCGCACGCGCCAGTGCGGGAGGAGTCCGCCATCCTGCGGCACGTAGCCCATGCGCCGGCGCAGCGCGATCGTGTCGAGCTCGCTCGCCGGCGTCCCCTCGATCATGATGCGACCATCATCGGGCACGACCATCTCGTTGAAGCAGCGGAGCAGCGTCGTCTTCCCGGACCCGCTCGCCCCGACGAGCGCCAGGCACTCACCGCGGCGCACCGCGAGCGAGACATCATCGAGGGCGACGAATGAGCCGTAGCGCTTCGTGATGTGCTCGGCGCTGAGCGCGTCGGGGAGCGCGGTCACGTCAGGCGGCGATGACACGAGCGGACGAGTGCGACGCTGCTCACCATCGGATCACGGCCGTTCCGACGGCAGGGGCCGGCCCTGTCCCACGAGAAAGTAGTTGGCGGTCGTGGTCACGTCGACCTGCCAGCCGAGCGTGCGGAGACGGGCCGCGAGCTGCTCCGGCTGATAGAAGACCTTGTAGATGCGGAACTCGCGCTCGTCGTTCAAGCGCCGCACCGCCGTCACATCGTGCGCATCCGGCAGGCGATGGTCCATCGCGGTGGACGTCTCGGTGCGCAGGGAGTCGATGAAGAGGACGCGTCCATCGGGGGCGAGCGCAGAGCGAACGAGCTGCCAGAAGCTCTCGAAGCGCTCGGGCGGCACGTGGGAGAGCCAGAAGCTGAAGAAGATCACATCGTACTGTTCAGAGGGCTGCCACTGAAAGAGATCTTCCTGAATGAATCGAACACGTTCGGCACCGACGCGGGCGCGATTGAGCGCGAGGACCTCGAGCGACGCATCGACCGCGGTCACGCAGTCCGCGTGGCGCAGCAGTTGCTCGGTCCACCAACCGGTACCGCATGCAAGCTCCAGCACACGACCCGTCGGACGGAAGCGGTCGAGGTGCGCGCGGAGCTCCTGCACTTCACTGAGCCATTGGCGATTCCATTCGGGACCGCGATCGTACCGCCCCTGCCGCAGGAACCACTGGTCGTATTCGTGTGCGCGCGCACGATAGTAGGCGATCTGCTGCTCGAGGATCGGGTCAGAGCGGGTCATGGACATGTCGGATGGTCGGATTCGGAGCCGGTTGTCGACCTCAGTGTATATCGGCTCCGCGCGAGAGGCCAGAGATGTCGAAGGGAGGTTCGGCGGACGCTCATCGCCTGTCCGGAACCTCCCCTCACCGTTCATGCGATCCGCGACGCTCCGTTCACGACGGCGTCAACACCACCTTCGTGCAGTCGTCCTGCTTGTTCTTGAAGATGTCATACCCGTGCGGAGCCTGCTCGAGCGGCAAGCGATGGGAGATGATCGCCGTCGGATCGATCTTCCCGTTCACGATGTGCTGCAGCAGCGGCTGCATGTAGCGCTGCACATCGCACTGCCCCGCGCGAATCGTCAGCCCCTTGGTGAAGATCTGCCCGAAGGGGAAGCGATCGATGAAGCCAGCGTAGACACCGATCACCGAGACGGTGCCCCCCTTGCGGCACGCATGGATGACCTCGCGCAACGCGGTGGCGCGCGAGAACTCGAGCTTCACCTTCTGCTCTGCGCGATCGAGGAACGAGAGGAGCGACGTGCCATGCGCCTCCATCCCCACCGCATCGATGCACGAGTCCGGACCGCGGCCGCCGGTCATGTCCTTGAGCGTCTCGACCAGATCGTCGGTCTTGCTGTAGTCGATCGTCTCCGCGCCACCCTGTCGCGCGAGCTCGAGCCGTTTGGGGAAGCGATCGATCGCGATCACGCGCTCGGCGCCGAGCAGGAAGGCGCTGCGAATGGCGAACTGCCCGACGGGCCCGCACCCCCAGATCGCGACGACGTGCCCCGGTTGGATGTCTGCGCGCTCCGCCGCCTGATAGCCGGTGGGGAAGATATCGGAGAGGAAGAGCGCCTGATCGTCGGTGACTCCTTCGGGAATCTTGATCGGTCCGTGATCCGCCTGCGGAATGCGCGCGAACTCGGCCTGTCCGCCCGCATAGCCGCCGAACAGGTGCGAGTAGCCGAAGTACCCGCTCCCAGAGAAGCCGGCCATCGCCTCCACCATCCACGCGTTGGGGTTGGTGTTGTCGCACAGCGACCAGAGCCCCTGCTCGCAGAACCAGCATCGCCCGCACGAGATGGTGAACGGGTTGACGATGCGATCACCCTTCCTGAGCGACTTCACATCCTTGCCGACCTCGACGACGTCGCCCATGAACTCGTGGCCGAGGATGTCGCCCTCCTTCATCGTCGGGATGTAACCGTCGTACAGATGCAGATCGGAGCCGCAGATCGCGGTGCGCGTGATCTTCACGATGGCGTCGCCCGGATTCAGGATCTCGGGATCGGGGACCTGCTCCACCCGCACGTCTTCTTTGCCGTACCAGCACAGCGCCTTCATCACTCCTCCTACTCGGCCGGGCCGCGTGGCTGGCCCGCGGTCGTCGGGATCTCGCCCGATTCCATCATCTGCTTGAAGTGCCGCAAATCTTCGCGCACCTGCTGGTCCGCTGATTCACCGGTGAGCTTCGCGATCTTCGCGCCCGGTTTGCCCGCCGGCGCGTCGTAGACGAGATGCACCTTCACCTCGGTGCCGCGATCGCCTGGCGCGGACGTGAAGCGAACCTGTCCAGAGCTCGCGATCTCGGAGTCGTCCACCGACTTCCATGAGATGCGCTCGTTCGGTCGATCGTCCGTGATGATCGCGTCCCATTCAACCGTGCCGCCGAGCGGCGACGTCGCCACCCAGTGCGAGCGGCCCTCGCCGAGCGGCGTGACGGACCGCAGATGCGTCATGACGCGCGGAAGATTCTCAAGGTGATGCCAGAAATCGTACAGCTCGTCGCGCGGCCGGTTGATCGTGACCGCATGCTCGACTTCGACCGGATGGACGCCGGGGAGACCGAGGTGCGACTCACGTCCGCGCGTCGTATCGACGCCGAGCCGCCGATAGACGGGGCAGTGTCCGGTGGCGCCGCGGTTCAGCAGCGCGCCGCCGGCTGCGGCCATGAGCAGGCCGCCCATTGATCGCTTGCTGAGTCCGTAGATCGCGAGTGCAGCGCCGCCGATGAGCGACGCCCATCGCTCGGCTGCCCCGACGTTGATCCCTGTGCGCGCACCGCCGCGCCGCTGCGTCGGCGCGCGAGGCGTTTCGCGGGCGATTGGAATGGATGCTGTCGTCATGGGCATGCCTCCGGGGAAGGGACCCGCCTGAGCGCGGGCACGCGGGAAGCAGCGCTACGGAGCATGTCGCATACCCTTCGCATGCGCTACTGTGAAGCATCGCGTGCGCGCACCTCCTCCATCAGCGACCACCGAGATCGTCATGTCACGAGCTGCATCACCGGGACGCCGGATTCACGCGGCATGGAATCGGCTGCATCGACTGCCAGGGGGGACGTGGCTCTTCAGCCGCTTCCTCTCGAGGATCGTGCCGTATACCGGGACGATCCGGCCGCGTGTGTTGGAGCTTCGACCGGGATATGCGTGCGTGCGGATGTCGGACCGTCGCGCCGTGCGCAACCATCTGCACTCCATTCACGCGATCGCACTCATGAATCTGGCGGAGGTCACCAGCGGGCTTGCGATGACGGTGGGACTCCCCGACACCGTACGCGGCATCGTGACGGGACTGTCGATCGAATACGTCAAGAAGGCGCGCGGAACGGTGACGGCGGAATGTACATGCGACGTGGGCAACATCGCCGTGCCGAGTGAGTGCGTACTCGAGGCGACGCTCCGCGACGAGGCGGGCGATGTCGTCGCGCGGGCGATGGCGCGCTGGCGGTTGGGGCCAAGCTCCACCTAGTGCTCGCTCGAGGCGATGGACCTGACGCCGTGATGCGCATCACGTGATCGAGATGGCTCGGTGTCTGCGTATGAGCGAGTGGACACCGGGCCGGCGCGGCTCGACCTGTTCACCGTGCTCTCCCCGGATGTTCCTCGCGTCGTGTGACGACGCGCCAGGTGGAGAGTCA
>DASSNR010000349.1:0-10152 GCA_035687925.1 Gemmatimonadaceae bacterium
CGAGCAACAGGCCGCTGGCGGCACCAAGCCGCCCGAGCGGGTCACCCTCGAGGAAGTGTCGCGCTGAAGCAGTCGCGGGATGCGGGATGCGGGAAGCGGGATGCGGGATGCGGGATGCGGGATGCGGGAACGGCTCGTGGCGAGGAAGCCCTCTCCCCCGAGGCTGTCGCGCATCCCGCATCCCGCATCCCGCTTCCCGCATCCCGCGACTGCTTCAGCGCGACACTTCCTCGAGGGTGACCCGCTCGGGCGGCTTGGTGCCGCCAGCGGCCTGTTGCTCGGCCCATGTGATGCACGTGGGCGTCTGCTTGATACATGCGACCCAGTGTCCGGGCTCCTTCTCCTCGAGCGGCGGGACGATTGATGTGCACGCAGCATCCTTCTGGGGATGCTGGCAGCGTGGATGGAATGGGCACCCCGACGGTGGATTCGCAGGCGATGGTACATCACCACTGAGTACGATGCGCCGCTTGCGCGTTGTCGGATCGGGGATCGGGACGGCGGAGAGGAGCGCCTGCGTGTACGGCATGAGCGGGAGCTGGTACAGATCGCCCGACGCCGCGAGCTCCACGATCTTCCCCAGGTACATGACCGTCACGCGGTCGGCGATGTGCTCGACGACCGAGAGATCGTGCGCGATGAAGAGGTAGGCGAGCCCGCGCTGCGCCTGCAGATCCTGCAGCAGGTTGATCACCTGCGCTTGCACGGAGACATCGAGCGCCGAGACGGGCTCGTCGCACACGATAAAGCTCGGCTCGACGGCGAGCGCGCGCGCGATCCCGATGCGCTGCCGCTGTCCGCCGGAAAATTCGTGCGGGTAGCGCGACGCGTACTCGGGGCGGAGGCCGACTTCGTCCAGCAGCTCGCGGACGCGTGCGTCCGCTGCGGCGCCCTCGGCGAGCTTGTGCACGGTGAGTCCCTCGCGCACGATCGCTCCCACGCTCATGCGCGGGTTGAGCGACGAGTACGGATCCTGAAAGACGATCTGCATCTGTCGCCGGAGCGCACGCAGCGGCGCGCCCTCGAGTGCGCGCACATCGACGCTGTTGAAGATGATCTCTCCGGACGTCGGCTCGATCAGTCTCAGAATCGCTCGCCCCGTCGTCGTCTTCCCGCACCCGGTCTCGCCCACGAGTCCGAGCGTCTCCCCGGGGGCAATGTCGAATGAGACATCATCCACCGCACGCACCGCGCCCACGGTGCGACGCAGCAGTCCGCGCTTGATGGGGAAGAGCTTGGTGAGGTGGCGGACGGAGAGGAGGGAAGCGGGAAGCGGGATGCGGGATGCGGTTTGTGCAGGGAGACTCATCGCACGATGCTCCCCGATTCGGCGCGCGGAAGGTCATTGCCTTCACCCGCATCCCGCATCCCGCTTCCCGCATCCCGCGTAGTTCCCGCATCCCGCATCCCGCATCCCGCATCCCGCGCTCGCATCCCGCGCCGTTCCGGTTCTTCCGCCAGAAAGCATCGCGACATGTGGCCGGTGCCGATCTGGTAGAGCGGCGGATGCTCCTTCGCGCATCGGTCCCACGCGTACGGGCACCGGTCGTGGAAGCGGCATCCCGTCGGCCAATCGGTGGGCGGCGGGACCGTTCCAGGGATGACAGTGAGGCGCTCGCGCGAGTCGCCGAGGCGGGGCATCGCCTCGAGCAGCCCCTCACTGTACGGGTGGTGCGCCGCGGCGAACAGCTCCTCGACGGATGCCTCCTCCACGATCTCGCCGCCGTACATCACGAGCACGCGCGTTGCCGATTCGGCGATCACGCCCAGGTCGTGCGTAATGAGGAGCACGGACATCCCTGTGCGCTCCTGCAGGCCGGCGAGGAGCTCCAGGATCTGCGCCTGGATAGTGACGTCGAGTGCGGTCGTGGGCTCGTCTGCAATGAGCAGTGCGGGGTTCATCATCAGTGCCATCGCGATCATCACGCGCTGGCGCATCCCGCCGGAGAGCTGGTGCGGGTACTCCTTCGCACGCTGCGCGGGGTCCGCGATGCCGGTGACGCGCAGCATCTCGACGGCGCGCTCCCACGCCTCGCGCCGAGACGCCGACGAGTGCACGCGCGCCACCTCGGCGATCTGGTCGCCGACGGTGAACACCGGATTGAGCGAGGTCATCGGCTCCTGGAAGATCATCGCGATCCGGTTGCCGCGGATCTCGCGCATGGCGCCGGCATCGAGCGCGAGGAGCTCGCGTCCCTCGAATTCGATGTGACTGCCGGGCTCGATGCGCCCAGGCGGATCGATGAGACGGAGGATGGAGAGCGACGTCACGGATTTCCCGCACCCGGATTCGCCGACGAGGCCGACCGTTTCGTGCGCGCCGACGTCGAAGGAGACGTCGTCGACCGCGCGCGCGATCCGGCCGGAGGCGCGGAAGTAGGTGCGGAGGTTCCGAACGGAGAGGAGGGGATCCAACATGGGCGCAGTATAGCAAGGGGTATCGAATGTGTCACGCGCGTTTCGAGGGCGTCATCCCGAGCGCAGCGAGGAATCTCGGGCCCTTGTCATTCCGAGCGAACGCGAGGAATCTCGGGCGCTTGTCATTCCGAGCGATAGCGAGGAATCTCGGCCTGGCGAGTGCAGATCCCTCGCTGCGCTCGGGATGACAAGCGCGCTCGGGATGACAACGCTCCGCCCAAATGAAACCTCGTTATAGCGCTGGACGTGACTGTACCGTAACATAGGCGGCGTCGACACCACCGCCCCAGTGCTCTGGAGCCGGGGCCCACCGACCATTGCTCAGAGAGGAGACACCGCTGTGAAGATCCTGATGCCGCGTCCGAGCCGTGTCGAAGTTGCGCCGAGTCGGCCGCTGACCGCATACGCGGAAGTGCCGCGCCTTCTGACGGGCGTGTTGATCTGCGCGCTCCTGGCCGCACCGCCGAGCGCGACGGCACAGGGCGGACGCGGCAATCGCCAGGGCGCGAACGCGGGTGCGCAGCCCACGGGCGCGCAGCGCGACACGGCCGGTGCGCGGCGCGAGGCGGGCTCACGCTCGGCCGCCGATTCGATCCGCATCTCCGAGATCGCGCAGCGGCAACCCGTCGTCACGCACCACACGATGCAGCTCCGCGGGCAGGAGATCCGCTACACCGCGACCACCGGAATGCTCCCGATCCGCGATGAGGGGACCGGCGTCGCCGAAGGGTACGTCTTCTTCGTCGCGTACACGAAGGACGGCGTCAGCGATCCCGCAACGCGCCCCGTGAGCTTCATCTTCAACGGCGGTCCCGGCTCGTCGACCGTGTGGCTCCACATGGGTGCGTTCGGTCCCGAGCGCGTGAAGCTTCTGCCCGACGGACGCAATGCCGCGCCGCCCTATACGTACGAGGACAACCCGAACACGCTGCTCGATCAGAGCGACCTCGTGTTCCTCGATCCGGTGGGCACGGGGTATAGTCGCGCCGCAAACCCGAAGCTCGGCCCGAAGTTCTGGGGCGTGAACGAAGACATCGCATCCGTCGCCGAATTCATCCGCTTGTATCTGACGCAGAACAAGCGGTGGGGCAGCCCGAAGTTTCTCGCGGGCGAGAGCTACGGGACGACGCGCGCCGCGGGGTTGTCCGGCTATCTCGCGGACCAGGGGATCGCGCTCAACGGCATCGTACTCATCTCGACCATTCTCGATTTCAGTCTCGACGCAGGCGACAACGCGGCGATCTACTATCTCCCGTCGTACACCGCGATCGCGTGGTATCACAAGAAGCTGCCGCCCGATCTGCAGCGGCTGACGGTCGACCAGGTCGCGCAGCAGGCGGAGCAGTGGGCCGGCACTGGCTACCGTCTCGCGCTGGCCAAAGGTGCGATGCTCACCCCCGCCGAGCGCCAGGCGGCGATCGACACGCTCGCGCGCTTCACCGGATTGCCGAAGGACTTCATCGATGAGAACGACCTTCGCATTTCGCTCGGGCGCTTCGACGCGGAGCTCCTGCGGAGCGAGCGGAAGACGGTGGGGCGTCTCGATGGCCGATTCACCTCGTACGCCATGGACGGCGGCTCGGAGCGTGGCGCGTTCGATCCGAGCGAAGCGTCGATTCGCAACAGCTTCACGCCGGTGCTGAACGATTACGTGCGCCGCGAGCTCGGCTTCGATGACGACATGGTCTACTACATCCTCGGCGGCGGGATCGGGCGGTGGAACCCGCAGCGCCCCGGGAGCCCGACGGACGTGACGCCCTCGCTCGAGCGCGCGTTCGCGAAGAATCCGTACATGAAGCTGTTCGTCGCGATGGGGTACTACGACACGGCGACGCCGTACTACGCCGTCGAGTACACGCTCGCACACCTCGCGCTCGATCCCAACGTGCGCGGCAACATCACGACCGATCACTTTGCGGCGGGACACATGGTGTACATCGACCAGCCGTCGATGACGAAGTTCCGCGCGGATCTCACGAAGTTCTATCAGCAGGCGGTGGGGAAATGAGGCGGGATGCGGGACGCGGGATGCGGGATGCGGGAACAGCTCTCGCGATGCGAGCCATCGTCATCGCCATGGTCGCCGCAATGTTCGGAGCTCGACCGGCTGCGGCGCAGGCGCTCTCCCCCGACGAGCAGAAGATCAAGTCCTACATCGAGCAGCATCAGGCGGACGAGATCGCGCTGCTCGAACATTCGGTGAACATCAAGAGTCAGACGATGGACTTTGCCGGCGTGCGTGCCGTGGGCGCGCTGTACCGGGGCACGCTCGATTCGCTGGGGTTCGAGACGCGGTGGATCACGATGCCGGACTCGGTGAACCGCGCGGGTCATCTCTTCGCCGAGCGGAAGGGAACGCGCGGGAAGCGCGTGCTGCTCATCGGGCATCTCGACACGGTGCTCGAGGGGGACGAGCTGCGCTGGTCGCGCCACGATTCGATCGCGGCAGGCGCGGGGAGCAGCGACATGAAGGGTGGCGACGTCGTGATCCTCTACGCGCTCAAGGCGCTCGACAGCATCGGTGCGCTGGATGGCACGCGGATCATCGTCGCCATGACGGGCGATGAGGAGAGCGCGGGCGATCCGCTGAGCATGAGCCGCGGCGATCTCATCGATGCGGGGAAGCGGAGCGACGTCGCGCTCGCGTTCGAGGGAGGGAGCCGCGACAACGCAACGGTCGCCCGCCGCGGCGCGAGCGGATGGATTCTCACAGTCACGGGACATCAGGCGCACTCGGCGGGAATCTTCAATCCGCGCGTGGGCTACGGCGCGGTGTTCGAGGCGGCGCGCATCCTCGACGGCTTTCGTCGCTCGCTCGTCGGGCAGGAGTATCTGACCTTCAACCCCGCGATCATCCTCGGCGGCGCGGACGTCAGCTACGACACGACGCGCGTGTCGGGGTCGGCGTCGACCAAGCTCAACATCATCGCGCCCAAGGTGATCGTGCACGGCGACCTGCGCTTCATCAGCGAGGAGCAGAAGACGAACGCGCGGGCGCAGATGCGCGAGATCGCGACGCACGATCATCTGCCGGGCACGTCCGCGGAGATCAGCTTCCAGGACGAGTACCCCGCGATGTCGCCGACGAAGGCGAACTACGCATTGCTCGCGACGTTCGACTCGGTGAGCCGCGCGCTGGGCTATGGTCCGGTGAAGGCGCTCGACGCCGGCCGGCGCGGGGCGGGGGATGTCTCATTCGTGGCGCCATACGTCACTGGACTCGATGGTCTCGGCGTCTCCGGCGACGGCGCGCACACGCCGAAGGAGACGGTGGATCTCAACTCGCTCCCGATGGCGACGGAGCGCGCGGCAGTGTTGATCTATCGATTGACGCACGAGCAGACTGGGCGCGCGGCGCATACCACGCCCTGACGACAGCGCAGGTCGGAGTGCCGGACCATCAACCAGGAGGAGCCGATGTCCCGACGGTTGCTCATCGCGACAAGCCTGTGCCTTCTCACCGCGTGCGCCTCGAGCGGGGCCGCGGGAGCGCACCGCACGCGTCACGGCTCGGCGGACGTGATTACGGCCGAGGAGATCGCCGCCAAGCCTGAGCTCACGAGCGCGTACGATGCAGTGGAGATGCTGCGTCCCCAGTTCCTGCGATCACGCGGCCAAACGAGTCTGGATGCCTCGAGTAGCACGCCGATGACCCAGCCGCTCCCCGCGGTGTTCCTCGACAACCAGCAGTACGGCAACGTGGAAAGCCTGCGCCAGATCCCGATCATCGACGTCCAGGAGATCCGCTATATCTCCGCCGCCGATGCGACCACGCGATTCGGCACCGGCTTTCCGAACGGGGTGATTCAGGTCGTGCGGAGGACGCGGTAGGGATCGTAGAGAGCAGAAAGCAGAGAGCAGAGAGCAGGGAGGACGACGGAGGCGCTATGAGCTGTGAGCTCTGAGCTTTGGGCTGTGAGCTTGGTTGTGAGCACGGAGATCGAGCACGCTTTTGGCTCATGACCCCACTCATAGCCCAAAGCTCACAGCTCACAGCTCACAGCCTCTCTACTCTCCGCTTTCTACTCTCCCCTTCCGCCCCCGCGGATCCAGCGCGTCGCGCAATCCGTCGCCGACGAGGTTGAAGGCGACGACGGTCAGGACGATGGCGAGACCAGGAAAGAGAGAGATCCACCAGAGTGTCGTGAGCTGGTCGGCGCCGTCCTGGATGATGTTCCCCCAGCTCGCGAGCGGCTGCTGCACGCCGATGCCGAGGTAGGAGAGGCCGGCCTCGAGCACGATTACGTTCCCCAGTCCGAGCGTCGCAGCGACGATCACCGGCGAGAGCACGTTGGGGAGCACGTGTCGCCACAGAATGCGGCGGTCACTCGCGCCGAGCGCGCGCGCGGCCAGCACCATCTCGCGCTGCTTCACCGACATCACCTGCGTGCGCACGATGCGGCTCACGCCGAACCACCCCGTGAGGCCGAGCACGAGCACAAGGTACGGAATCGGAAGCGCGCCCCACAGGGCGAGCACGGTGATCAGCAACAGGATCCGCGGGACCGCGAGCGCCGCGTCGATGAGCCGCATCATGAGCCCATCCACCCGGCCGCCGTAGTAGCCCGCGATCGCGCCGTACGCCGTGCCGACCGTCGACGACACGAGCACCGCGAGCAGCGCGACGCTGAGCGACACGCGCGCACCGTACAGCACGCGACTGAATACATCCCGGCTGTACTGATCAGTGCCGAAGAGGTGCGCGAACGACGGCGGCTGCCCCTTGAGTGCGACGATATCGGGCTGCGCGATGGGCGAGTACGGCGCGAGCCATGGTGCGAGCGCGGCAACGACGTACAGCGTGACGATGACGCACAGCGCCGTCATCGCCACGCGATCCTCACTGAGGCGCGCGAACGTCGAGCGCCACGGACCGCCGCCTCCGCTCGTCGCGGTCGCACGTGGCGCGGCCAGGCGCCCGACGGCAGTCGCAGCGAGGAGCGGAACGAGCCACGCGATCAGATGCACGTCACGCGGAGCGGAGGCGCGGATCGACCAGCGCGGAGAGGAGATCGGCGAGGAGGCTGCCCACCGCGACGAGCACCGCAGCAATGATCATCGCGGCGGTGACGAGCGGATAGTCGCGTGTGGCGATCGCGTTCACGGTGAGATAGCCCATCCCGGGCCATGCGAAGATCTTCTCGACGAACACCGCGCCCCCGAGGAGCGCGGGGAGCAGGAGCCCCATGAGCGTGATGATCGGGAGGAGCGCGTTGCGCAGCACGTGTCGCAGCATCACGCGCCGCTCGCCGAGTCCCTTCGCGCGGGCGGTACGCACGAAGTCGTCCTGCAGCACGTCGAGCACGGCCGCGCGCTGATAGCGCGAGATCAGCGCAGCGGTGAGGAGCGTCAGCGTGACCGCGGGGAGGACGAGGTGCCGCACGCGATCGAGCACGCGGCCCCAGAATCCGTAGTACGCGTGCATGAGCGGATCGAACATCCCGTTCACGGGGAAGATCGGAATCCAGTACGCGAACACGAGCAGCATCATGATCGCGAGCCAGAAGTCCGGCATCGAGAAGAAGACGAGCGACACGGTGCCGATGCCGTGGTCGATCCCCGAGCCGCGATGCCGCGCCTGCAGGACGCCGAGCAGGATGCCGATCGCGAAGCTCATGACGAGTGCGACGCCCATGAGCAGCAGCGTGTTCGGCAGCGCGCTGGCGAGCGCTTCACTCACGGGGCGGTGCAGCGAGTACGAGTAGCCGAGGTCGCCGCGCGCGACGTTGCGCAGGTAGCGCAGGTACTGCTCGGGGAGCGGCCGATCGAGCCCGTATGCCGTGCGCCACTGCGCGCGCACGGCCTCGGTGATGTTCGGGCTGTCGAGGGTCGTGAAGGGATCGCCCGGCGCGAGATGCAGCAGGAAGAAGCTGAGCGTCGCCACCAGGAAGACGATGACGCCCGCCTGGACAATGCGTCGAGCGACGTAGCCCTTCATGTGCTACGGCTGCGCGTCGGCCAGACCGATCCGGTCGCGCGCGATCCGCTGATCGTCGGGGATCGACCAGGCGGCGAGGTCGGCCCACCATCCATCGGCTCGGACGCCAGCGGGATGGATCCGCTTGTTGATCGCGCCCATCCCCGGCACCTCATACAGCCAGATGGCCGGCGCATCGTCGATGATCGTCTGATACGCGCGATGGTAGAACGTCTCCGACCGCGTTGGATCAGTCGCGAGGACGGCGCTGTCGACCAGTGCGTCGAACACCGGGCTCATGTACGAGCCGATGTTGTCGTCGTTCGGCGTGCGCGCGTTCTTCATCCCCCACGTCTGCCGGATGCTGCTCGGGCTCGGATCGAGGAAGAGGCTGTTGACCATCGCGTCGAACTGCCCGTCATGCTGACGGTCCAGGAAGAAGTTCATCTCGGTCTGCTGGAGGTCGACCTTGGCTCCCACCTGCGCGAACATCTGCTGCAGGAGCACCGAGATGCGCACGCGCACAGCGCTGGACGTCGGCGCCATCAGCGTGAAGCGGAGGGGCACGCCATTCTTGTCTCGCACGCCGTCGCCATCGTGGTCGCGCCAGCCCAGAGAGTCGAGCAGCTGCTTCGCTCTCGCGACATTGAAAGGGATCATCGCGAGCGTCGAGTCCGCCGTGGCCAGGTTGCGCGGCTCGGGGCCGATCGACAGCACCGCGAGCGAATCGAACACGCTCGCCACCAGTCGCTTGCGATCCACCGCCATGCTCAGCGCGCGGCGCACCGTGCGATCGCCGAAAATCGGATGCGGGCGCGACGGATGCTTCGGGTCGCGCAGGTTGAAGACGAGGTAGCCTTCATTGAGCGACGGAAACCGGAAGAGCTCGAGGTCGGGGTGCTTCGACAGCTCGGCCACGCCTTCGGGGCGCAGGTACTCGATGAAGTCCGCCTCGCCGGCGAACAGCTTCGTCACCGACGCCGTGTAATCCGGCGAGAAGCTCCAGATGATGCGGTCGAGATGCGGACGCCCGCTGTAGTGCGCCGTGTCGGCCGCGATCTCGAAGAGCGAGCCAGGCACCCAGCGCACGAAGCGGAACGGTCCACTCCCCACCGGATGGCGCGCGAACTCGGAAGAGCGGATGTCGGCGTGCTTCACCCCGGAGAGCAGATGCTCCGGGAGGATGAACATCTGGTAGGCCGCGTCGAAGAACTGCTCGCGGTAGCGTTGGTGATACCAGAAGACGGCGGTGAGCGAATCGCGCACCGTCACCGAGTCGATGTTCGCGATGAGCGGCGTGACGGTCGATCCCGTGGCGGGATCGTGATACGCGTCGAAGGTGAAGCGCACGTCACGCGCGGTCACCGGCGCGCCGTCCTGCCACCGCGCCTTCGGGTTGATGTGGAACGCGATCGAGAGCGAATCGGGCGCCCACGTCCACTTGTCGGCAAGCACGGGGTGGAAACCGGCGTCGCCCGCCGTGTTGAGGTCAGCGCCGATGTCCGCGAGCCGCTCGAAGATCGCGCTCCCTACCTGGATCCCGGTCACCGAGGTCGTGAGCATCGGGATCGGCGTGTCGGGCTCGCCGCCCGTGCTCACGATCATCGTGCCGCCATCGGTGCCGACAGTGTGAGGGATGTCCTGCACGCGACAGGCGGTGGCGGCCGAGGCGGCGAGCAGCAGTGCGGCGAAGCGTGAGCTGAGGGGCATGCGAACCATCCGGGTACAGCGGGAGGGGAAGGGCGGACGGGGGATGACGGGATGATGGCGGGCGAGAGCGCGCGTCAGCGGCGCCACGTCCAGTACGGATCCTCGTA
>DASSNR010000178.1:0-23043 GCA_035687925.1 Gemmatimonadaceae bacterium
TGATCCTCGTGCGAGTGCGTGAGGACGACGCCTCTCGGACGCTCACGATCGAGCCACGCCGCCACCTCGTGCGCCACCGCCGGGAACCCGGTGTCGATGAGCATTCCGCGGATCCCGTACGCGCTCACGCAGTACCCCGCCGCGCGGCTGATGCGCGTGGACATCGTGAGGCGCGTGACGTCCCCGTACGTTTCGAGTTCGAGCATGAATAAAGGTAGTCGTCAGTCGTCGGTCGTCAGTCGTCTGACACACCTTCGGGCAGCTTCTGCCCGACTGTCGACTGCTGGCTGACGACCGACGACTGAGAGCTGACGACTGTCGTCAGGACGACTGCCGTCAGGGTGGACAGATTCCACCCCGTTGCCTACTATACGACATGCGTCATACCGAGCTGAGCGGCCCTTCCGTTACGCGTCCCGCGGCGTCGCAGCCGTGGCGCGCCGCTTGCTCCCCGGTTTCCCAGAGCGCGGCGCGCCGAGTGCGTGTGCGCCAGGAGAATACGTCGAGCTAAGCAGGGCGGTGGGACTCGCTTCTCTCAAAGCGCCCGGCCCATTGCAGGCCGGGCGCTCCACTTTTACGCCGTGTGCACCCGAGATGATCGAAGAACTCAAGCGGAAGCTGGAGGCCGAAGTCAACACGCTCCAGCACGAACTCAACGTCACGCTGCCGAACGAGATCCGGAAGGCGGTCGAGCTCGGAGACCTGCGCGAGAACAGCGAGTACAAGGCTGCGCTGGAGCGTCAGCAGTTCGTCCAGGCGCGCCTCGGGCAGCTCCGGCAGCGGCTCAGCAAGCTCTCGCAGATCGACATGAGCCAGATCCCCACCGACAAGGTGGGCCTGGGCTCGCGCGTCGTCGTGAAGGACAAGAAGACGGGTGCGACCGAGGTCTACAACCTCGTCTTCGGCGACGCCATGGACTTCGAGGACGGCCACGTCACGATGGCCTCCCCGATCGGCCGCGCACTCCTTGGCAAGGGCGTTGGCGAGACGGTCGCCCTCAAGCTCCCCACGATGACTCGGCAACTCGAAGTCGTGGAGCTGACGACGATTCACGAGGGAGCGGATGTGAGCGCGAAGATGTGAGCTGTGAGCTTTGAGCTCTGAGCTTTGAGCTCTGAGCTTTGGGATGTGAGTCTGGTTCTGAGCACGAAGATCGAGAACGCCTCTGGCTCACAGCCCGCTCACAACCCACAACCCATAGCTCACAGCTCACAGCTCACAGCCCCCTCCCTCACCCCCCACTCTCCACGCGAAACATCCCTTCCACCTCCCGCTGATACCGCGCAAGCTCGGCTTCGATGTGAGCCGCGTTCCAGTCGAGGAGCGGGGCGACGACACGAGCGACGGCGGGAGCGGCGGAGGCGCCGTGGTCGTGCGTCTCGTACGCGACGTGCAGGCGACGGATCAAGAGATCGGAGAGCGTGAGCGCCATCTCCTGCTCGACGGCGTAGATGAGCTCGGCGACGATGTCGGGGTGTGAGGGCACCACCGGCGCCGCGAGCGCACGATTGTCGCCGACCAGTGCCCACACGTCGCGCCAGTTGCTGCCATAGCGATACACCAGATGCTCGGCGAGCGTCTGCACACCGATCGCCGCGCGCGCGGCCTCCACTTCCTGCTCCAGCGAGATCATGCGGCCGCCGGGGAGTGGGATGCGTCCGGTCGCTGCGCGCGGTCGCGCGGCGCCGCCGCGCGCCTTGACCACCGCGTCCACCACCTGCTTCGCCATCACGCGGTACGTGGTCAGCTTCCCGCCGGTGATCGTGAGCAGCCCCGGCGTCGTCCACGCGATGTGATGCTCGCGCGAGATGCTTCCCGCGTCGCTCGCGCCCGACGGATCGATTCCGAACTCGGCGAGTGGACGGATCCCCGCCCACGCGCTCACGACATCCCCGCGCGTGAGGTGCGCGCTTGGGAAGAACGCGTTGGCCGAGCGCAGGAGGTACGTGATATCGTCCGCGCACGCGTGCACGGCATCGAGCGGACCGGTGTACTCGGTGTCGGTGGTTCCGATGATCGTGTGCATCCCCGCGGGGAGCACGAACATCACGCGGCCGTCGATCGGCGAGAGGAGCGTGAGCGCGCCAGCATTCCGCACCCGCTCGCGCGGCACGGCGACGTGTACACCCTTGGTGCCGTGCACGCCAGCCGGCGAGTCGGGATTGGCGAGGCGGCGGATCGTGTCGGACCACGGACCGGCTGCGTTCACCACTGTGTGCGCCGCCACCTGGATCGTGCGACCGCTGAGTGCATCCCGCACCACCGCGCCGCGCACGGTGCCATGCTCCATGACGAGCTGCTGCACCGGGGCGTGATTCACCACGACCGCGCCCGCCTCCGCCGCCGCGCGCGCATTGGCGAGCGTGAGACGGATGTCATCCGTCGCCGCATCGTAGTACGCGAAGCCGCCGAGCAGTCCGGGCTGACGCAGCGCGGGCTCCATCGCTTCCACGGCGCGCACGGCGAGCCGGCGATGCTGCCGGATGTTGCGGAAGAGCGAGAGCGCGTCATACAACCAGAGTCCCGCCGACAGCTTCCAGCGCGGGAGTCGCGCGTTCTCGTACACGGGCCAGAGGAAGCGCAGCGGCCGCGCGAGATGCGGCGCGATGCGACGCAGCACCTGTCGCTCGTGACTGGACTCGAGCACGAGATGAATCTCGCCGTGCTCGAGGTAGCGCACGCCGCCGTGGATGAGGCGCGACGAGCGGCTGGAGGTCCCGCTCGCGAAATCCTCACGCTCTACGAGCGCGACAGACAATCCCCGCAGGGACGCGTCACGCGCGATCCCCGTGCCGGTGATGCCGCCACCGATCACGAGCACATCGAACGACGAACGCTCCAGTGCCGCGAGAAGCGCGGGGCGCTGTGCAGCGCCGAAGCGCGTGGGGCTCGCCGCCGTACTGGCCGGGGTCAGTCGGTCCTCCGAGGTTGGGGGATCGGGCGTGGTCGCCAGTCGCGGCAACGTATGATGCGGGGACGCAGTTGGTCAATAGTCACATTGCAACAATAATCATCGGAACGCATGGGCACGCATTACGATGTGGTCATGATGTTCGCGCTCGTCCAGTGAGCATCGTCCGATATCGCCGCGCAGACCGCACGGTGGTGCGCCCTCGTGACCGTGGAGTAATACACGCGGGCCACGCCGAGGAATCCCGACGTGGCCCGCATCGTTCGATATGAAAACGATATTATGGTCGCCGGGCTGCGCGACCAGCTGCATCAATATCCGGGATTCTGCGTGAGCCCGGGTGTGACATCGACCTCGCGTTGCGGGATCGGGTACAGCGTCATGTCGGGCGAGATGCCGAGCACGGTCGTGGCGAGCCCCGTGCGCACGAGATCGGGCCAGCGGTCGCCCTCGAACGCGAGCTCCTTGCGACGCTCGTTCAGGATGCGCGCGATGACTTCATCCTGCGAATCGAGTACGTTGCCGTTCGACGTGTCGATCACTGTGGTACCGAGCGTATCCGGCATGAGCTTCGCGCGCACGCGGATCGGGTTGTACTCGGCCACGGCCTCAGCGAGCTGCCCCTGCCGGGCGAGCGCTTCGGCCTTGTTCAGCATCACTTCGGCCAGGCGGATGACGTGGAAGTCCTCGGTCCCCGCCGACGCACGGAACTTCTCCCCGACCGGTGAGTCGCCGTCGAGTTGGATGCTCCACTGTCCGCGTGTGTCGGTGGGCGCGTACGTGGTCACATCGTTCGGATCCATGTTCGGGTCGAATGCCTGCATCAGATCCACCGTGGGCGCGAGCTCCTGGATGCCCCAGTCGTCGTCGTAGTAGTACCCGATGTTGTTGTAATCCTGCGCGGTGAAGATCACTCGGAAGATGTCCTCGGGCGTGTCGGCCCCATCCACATCGAACAGGTCGGAGAAGTTCGGCGCGAGCGAGTAGCCCATGGCTTCCACGGAGTCGGCCGCATCCACGGCGCCCGCCCAGTCCTGCTGGTACAGCAGGACGCGCGAGCGCAGTGCGAACACCGCGCCGCGCGACGCCCGCCGCGTGTCGTCCGTGTTGGTGATCAACTGCTGGGCCTGATCGAGGTCGCTCAGAATCTGCTTGTACACGTCGGCGACGGATGCACGCGTGACCGATGCGGCATCGGTGAGCGAGCTCGCGGGCTGCGTGCGAATCGGCACGCCGCCGAACAGCTTCACGAGGTTGTGGTAGTGCAGCGCGCGCAGGAAGTACGCTTCGCCGAGAATCTCGTTCCGCTCCGCGTCGTCCATGCCCTTGATGTCGGGCACCTTCGTCAGGATCTCGTTCGTGCGGTTGATCCCGTCGTACATCGCGGCCCACATGTCCGCAACGAAGCCGTTGTCCGCGTGCAGGCGGTGCTCGTCGGCCTCCTCATTCTCGGTGCGCGTCCCGTCGAAGTCGGCGTTGTCCGAGGAGAGCTCGGGAAGGGTCGGGAGCGTCTCGCCGTAGTAATCCAAACTGCGCAGCGATGCGTAGGCGCCGACGAGCGCGGCTTCAGCGCTCGGCCCATCGTTGATCGCCGTCGCCTCGGGAATCGATCCGGTCGGCGTGACCTCGAGCGGCGAATCACAGGCGGCCGCCGCCACGAGCATCACCGCCGGAATCAGGATGCGAAGTCTCATGATATGCGTCATCCTCGAGAGGAAATATTGGAAATCCGAAGCGTGGGTCACCATGAGCTGGAGACTCCGATCGAGATCGTGCGTGCTCGCGGATAGGCGTAGTAGTCGGTGCCGAGCGCGATGTTGCTGTCGGAACCGTTGCTGTTGACGTCGGGGTCGTAGCCCGTGTAGCGCGTGAACGTGACCAGGTTGTGCCCCGAGATGTAGAGCTTGGCGTCCGGCAGGCTGGTCAACTTCGTCGGGAGGTGCCAGCTCAACGTCACGTTCTGCAGGCGGATGTACGAGCCATCCTCGATGAAGCGCGACGAGATGAGATCGGCGCCCGAGTCGCAGTCGTAGCTCGCCCGCGGCTCGTCGGTGATGTCCCCGGGCTTCTGCCACGCGGTGAGCGCGTAGGCGAACTTGTTGTCCCAGGCACACCCGCCGTCATCGGCGAAGATGCGCATCAGGTTGAACACCTTCGCGCCCTCGCTGAACTCGAAGAAGCCGTACAGCTCGAGACCCTTCCACGAGAACGTGTTCCCCAGACCGCCCCAGAACTTCGGCTGCGGGCTGCCCGAGTTCACGCGGTCCGCCGAGGTGATGCTGCCATCACCGTCGACATCCTGATACACGGCGTCTCCGGTCTGCGGATCGACGCCCGTGAAGTGCAGCACGTAGAACTCGCCGATCGGCTGGCCCACGGCGACATGGCTGATCGGCCGGAAGTTCGCGTTGTCACCGAACGGCTGGTTGTCGAACAGCTTCGTGACTTCGTTGCGGTTGGTGGAAATGTTGAAGTCCGTCTGCCAACCGAATCCGCCCTTCGACGACGGCGCAATGTTGGTCGACGAGAGGCCGAGCTCGAACCCTTCGTTCACCACGTTCCCGACGTTGCTCAGGTAGGTGGTGTATCCGCTCGTGGCCGGGATCGGGCGATCGACCAGCAGATTCGACGTCAGCTTGTGGTAGTAGTCGGCGATGACGCTGAGTCGGCCGCCGAAGGGGAGCCAATCGAATCCTGCGTCGAACTCCTTCGTCGATTCCCACTTGAGATCGGGGTTCGCGAAGTTGCCCGGCGCGATGCCGGCGGTCGTGCCGTAGTTGGCGCTCGTGAATGTGCCGAACGACGCGTAGTTGGGGATCGACTGATTGCCCGTGACACCATAGCTCGCGCGCAGCTTGAACGTGCCGAGCCGGCGCCCGAAGTCGCCCATGAACGGCTCCTCGCTGATCACCCAGCCGGCCGACACCGCGGGGAAGACGCCCCACCGATTGTTCGCCCCGAAGCGCGAGGAGCCATCGGTGCGGAGACTCGCCGAGAGGAGATAGCGATCCTTGTAGGAGTAGTTCGCGCGCGCGAAGAACGACTCGAGGTTGTGGTCCGCCGAAATGCCGTCGTAGTCCGTGATGACGGCCGCGTTCTCGACGAAGTGGAACTGCGGGCTCGGAAAGCCTTCGCCGCGGATGAAGTTCAGGTGGTCCTTGTTGTACTCCAGGCTTGCACCGCCGACCACGCTGATGTTGCTCGCCTCCTCGTTGCCACGCGCATACGTGAGGAAGCTCTCGAGCACGTACTTGTTGCCGGTGTTGTAGCCGTCCTTCGAGACGCCGCCCGCACCCGCCGCGTAGGTATTCCCGACCAGCGGCGACTGCCACTGCAGCTCGTGGACGTTGATGACGTCCGCGCCCACGCGCCCGGTGAGCGTCAGATGCGGGGTGAACGCGTAGTCGCCCTTCACGTTGCCGAGGACGCGATTGGTGGTCGTCGGCAGATTCCAGAGCGCCGCGATCGCCACCGGGTTCGAGTACTTGAGTCCATCCGATGACTTGTCGGCGAAGCTCCCGTCCGACTGGTAGACGGGGCGGAAGGGCTGCATTCCGATGGCGTTCGTCACGACGCCATCGAGGCTGTTGTCACCGGTGACGCGATTGTCGAGCTCGTGCGAGAGACCGATCGACGTCGACAGACGCAGCTTATCCGTCGCATCGAAGTCCAGATTCACGCGTCCCGACGCGCGCTTGTAGCTCGACGCCTTGACGATCCCCTGTTGATCGAAGTAGGTGCCGCCGACGCTGTACGTCACGCGGTCGTTTCCGCCGCTGATGTCGAGATGGACGTTGCTCACCGGCGCCGTGCGGAAGACGGCGCTCTGCCAATCGGTGTTCACGGCGGCGGTCGTCGAGTCGAACGGCTCGGTTTCGCCGTCGTTGTCGGCGCCTTTGTTCATGTAGTCGACGTACTGCTGCGCATTCATGAGGTCCAGCTTCTTCGCTGCCGTCTGCCAACCCGTGTACGCGTTGAAGGTGAATCGCGTCCTTCCCTGCTGCCCGCGCTTGGTGGTGATCATGACGACGCCGTTCGATCCGCGCGATCCGTAGATCGCCGCCGACGCGGCATCCTTGAGCACGGTGATCGATTCGATTTCGTTCGGGTCGAGCCCGGTGACGGCGCTCAGCCCCTGCGCGTTGGGCCCGAGCTGCGCGAAGTCCTCCGACTGCATCGGCACACCGTCGATCACGTAGAGCGGCTGGTTCGACGCGGACACCGATGCCGCGCCGCGCACGCGCACGGTGATGCCGTTCCCCGGATCGCCCGAGTTCTGCGTGATCTGGACGCCAGGCGCCTTCCCCTGGAGCGCGGCGTCCACGCTGGCGATCGGCGTGTTCGCGACGTCGGCGCCGGTCACGCGTGTCACCGCGCCGGTCACCTGGCTCCGGTTCTGCGTGCCGTATCCGACCACTACCACCTGGCCCAGCACCACAGCCGTCGCCCGCAAGGAGAAGTCGACGACGGTCGTGTCTCCCGCGTTCGCGGTGACTTGGCGCTCGCTCGGCGCGTAGCCGATCATCTGCGTGCGGACTGTGATGTTGCCTGGTGCGACGTTCTGCAGGATGTACTGGCCGGTCGCATTGGTGAGCGCCCCTCTGGTCGTACCGGTGATGACGACCTGCACGTCGGCGATCGGTGTTCCCGTCGCCGAGTCGGTCACCGTCCCTCGGACTGTCGCGGTGCTCTGCGCCGCTGCCGTGCTCGGGGCCAGCATGCCGGCCGCGAGCGCGAGTAGCGACGCCATGCTCCAAACGGAACTCCACCGTTTCATTGGCGCTCCTCCATGTGCACGTGAGTAGATGGGATCGGCGATACGACGTGACAGCCCGCCGACGGGCTATCGACGCGTCCGCGATTCCGATGGTGATGCGGATGCTGCGAGGGGTCGAACGGAGTTGCGGAGCTGCGTGGCCGCGCCCCGGACGGGCGGGCAGCCAAGATGCTGCGACACGCGCTCCGCGGCTCGCCGCACGAGCTCGGCGAGATCGGGGATGCGCGCGGGTGAGAGCCGGGTAGTCGGGCCGGCGATGCTGAGTGCGGCGACGACGCGCCGCTCGTGGTTCCGTACGGGCGCGCCGACCGCGACGAGTCCCGGCTCGAGCTCCTCGTTCGCGGTGGCGTACCCTTGCTTCCAGATCGTCTGCAGCTCGCGCTCGAGGCGCGCGGCCGAGGTGATGGTGCGAGGTGTGACCTTCACGAGCCGAGCGAGTGAGGCTGCGCGCGGCCGTGCGGCATCGGGATCGTCGTATCGCTCGGCCGCGAGCAGCACCTTTCCCGTGGACGTCGCGTGTGCGGGGCCGCGCCATCCGATCGATGGCGTGCTGCCCAGCAGGTGCCGGCTCAGGATCTCATCGAGGATCAGTACTTCGTCATCGCTCACGAGGACCTCGAGCGACGTCGTCTCACCGCACGTCTCCGCGAGCGCGACGAGCTCCGCGTGCGCGGCCGTGCGGAGATCGTTGGAGCGGAGTGCCTGCGCGCCGAGCACGATCGCTTCGGGGCCCAGGCGGTAGACGCCCGCGCTCTCGGTGCGTGCGATCATCCCCTCGTGCTCGAGCGCAGCGAGCAGACGGAAGACGGTCGTCTTGTGGAGTCCGAGCTCGCGCGCGAGCTCGGCGACGCCACGGTCGGGGTGCGTGTCGGTGAAGGCTTTGAGGATGGACATGGCGCGCAGCACGGCCTGCGTGCCAGGGTAGGGACGGCGTCCCGGCGCGGCGCGGCGATGCGCATCACGTGTGCTGCGTTGCACGTCCGTGAAATGCCGTTTCACAGTGTGGACTACTATTCAGTCTGGACGCGCAGCGGTCAAGGGCGAGATAGGCGAGGCGCGCCGTCATCCCGAGCGCGCTCTCATCCCGAGCGCGCTGTCATCCCGAGGGGAGCGAGGGATCTCGTTCTGCCGGCGAGATCCCTCGCTTCCCTCGGGATGACAAGAGCGCTCGGGATGACAATCAGGCGCCGGGATTGGCACCATCCTTCGTTGTCCCCTAACTTCATGGCATGACCGGGATCGCCAATGGACGCCGGGTCGCGATCGTGGCGGGGCTCCGCACCCCCTTCGCGAAAGCCGGCACCGCGCTCAAGTCGCTCACCGCGATCGACCTGGGGCGCCTGTGCGTGGCCGAGCTCGTGCAGCGCACGAATCTCGACACGAGCGAGGTCGATGCGCTCGTGTTCGGGACGGTCATCCCCGCCGTCACCGCGCCGAACATTGCGCGTGAGGTGGCGCTCCTCCCGCTGTTCCCCAAGGGGATCCCCGCATTCTCCGTGAGCCGCGCGTGCGCGTCGGCGAATCAGGCGATCACCGATGCGGCGGACCAGATCGCGCTCGGGCATGCGGACGTGGCCATCGCCGGCGGTGCGGAGTCGCTCTCCAACGTGCCGATCCTTCACTCGCGCGGCTTCTCGGACGCGCTCGTCGCCGCGTCCAAGGCGAAGTCGCTCCCCGCGCGGCTCGGCGCGCTCGCGAAGATCCGGCCGAAGGATCTGGTCCCGATCACGCCCGCCATCGCCGAGCCGACGACGGGGGAGACGATGGGACAGTCGGCGGAGAAGATGGCGAAGCTGAATCACGTGCCGCGCGACGAGCAGGATCGCTTCGCGCTCCGCTCGCATCGACTCGCGGCTGCGGGGACGCAGGACGGGCGCCTCACGTCGGAGATCATGCCCGTCTACATTCCGCCCGCATTCAGCGACATCGAGACGAAGGACAACGGCATCCGCACGAACACGACGCTCGAGCAGCTGCAGGCGCTGAGGCCCGTGTTCGACAAGCGCTACGGGACGGTGACCGCGGGCAACTCATCGCCGCTCACCGACGGCGCCGCGGCCGTGGTGCTCATGAGCGAAGAGAAGGCGCGTGCGCTGGGCTACACGCCGCTCGCGTTCATTCGCTCGTACGCGTACGCCGCGCTCGATCCGGGCGAGCAGCTGCTGCAGGCGCCCGTGCTCGCCGCGCCCGTGGCGCTCCAGCGCGCGGGGCTCGCGCTCAAGGACATCGACCTCATCGAGATGCACGAGGCGTTCGCGGCGCAGGTGCTCTCGAATCTGCGCGGCTTCGAGTCCAAGGAGTGGGCGGAGCGTGCGGGGTTCAGCTCGCCGGTGGGTGAGGTGGACCGCTCGCGCCTCAACGTGATGGGTGGCTCGATCGCGATCGGGCATCCGTTCGGCGCGACGGGCGCGCGCATCACGACCACGCTCGCGCACGAGCTCAAGCGTCGCGGCCAGCAGTTCGGGCTCATGACCGTGTGCGCCGCGGGCGGGATGGGGTTCGCCATGGTGATGGAGGCCGCATCATGACGGTCGTGAACGCGCAGCAGACGACGAGCGACGCCTTCCGCGTCGACGTGCGCGAGGGCGGCATCGCCGTCCTCACCCTCGATCTGCCCGGCGAATCGGTGAACAAGGTGTCGCGCGTGGTGGGCGACGAGCTCCTCGCCATCCTCGAGCGGCTCGAGCGCGACACGCTGATCAAGGCCGCCGTGCTCATCAGCGGGAAGCCCGACATCTTCGTCGCCGGCGCCGACATCGAGCAGTTCCGCGAGATCCGCACGGCGCGCGATGGCGAGCGCTTGAGTCGCGACGGGCAGATGCTCATGGACCGCATCGAGCGCTCGCGCGTGCCGATCATCGCGGCCATCCACGGTGCGTGTCTGGGCGGCGGGCTCGAGGCCGCGCTCGCCTGCGCGTATCGCATCGCGACCGATCATCCGAAGACGGTGCTCGCGCTTCCCGAGGTGCAGCTCGGCCTCATCCCCGGCGCGGGCGGCACGCAGCGGCTCCCGCGCACCGTCGGGCTGCGCAACGCGCTCGATATGATCCTCACGGGGAAGAACGTGCGCGCGAAGAAGGCGCTGCAGATCGGGCTCATCGATGAGATGGTGCACCCGGCCATCCTCCTGGATGTCGCGCTCGATCGCGCGGCGGCGTTCGCGTCGGGCAAGCTCAAGCGCAAGGCGCGCCGTACATCGCATGGCGCCGCGAATCTCGTGCTCGAGGGGAACGCGATGGGACGGCGCGTCGTGTTCCGCCAGGCGCGCGAGCAGACGGTGCGTAAGACGCACGGGCACTACCCCGCGCCGCTCGCCGCACTCTCGGCCGTCGCCACCGGCTACGATCACGGCCGCGAACGCGGCTTCGCGGACGAAGCCAGACTGTTCGGCGAGATGGCGGTGACCGACGTGTCGCGGCAGCTCATCTTCCTCTTCTTCGCCACGACCGCGCTCAAGAAGGACACGGGCGTCTCCACGCCGGGTGTGAAACCGTTGCCGGTGAACAAGATCGGCATCCTGGGCGCGGGGTTCATGGGCGCGGGGATCGCATCGGTCGCCGCGATGCAACACACGGCGGTGCGCATCAAGGACGCCGAGCTCGAGCGCGTGGCGAAGGGGCTCAAGAGCGTGTACGACGTGCTGCGCGAGCGACTCCGCAAGCGGCGCGTCACCAAGCAGGAGTTCGCCGACGAGTTCGCGCTGGTCGGCGGCACCACCGACTACTCGGGGTTCGGCAACGTCGACCTCGTGGTCGAGGCGGTGTTCGAGGACCTCGAGCTCAAGCAGCGCGTGTTGCGCGAAGCGGAAGTGGTGATCCCGAGCGATGCGATCTACGCGTCGAACACGAGCACGATCCCGATCGCGCGCATCGCCGAAGCGTCGAAGCGCCCGGAACAGGTGCTGGGGATGCACTTCTTCTCGCCGGTCGAGAAGATGCCGCTCCTCGAGACGATCGTCACGCCGCGCACGAGCGATGTGGCGACGGTGACCGCGGTGGCGTACGGCAAGAAGCTCGGCAAGCATGTCATCGTCGTGAACGATGGCCCGGGCTTCTACACCACGCGCACGCTCGCCGCGTTCATGAACGAAGCGGGTCACATTCTCGATCAAGGTGTTGCGATCGAAGCGCTGGACCAGGCGCTCATCGACTTCGGCTTCCCCGTTGGGCCGGTCACGCTACTCGACGAAGTGGGGCTCGACGTCGGCGCGAAGGTGGGAAAGGTGCTGCAGGAGGCATTCGGCGATCGCGTCGCACCCGCGCAATCGCTGCAGGCGGTGGCCGTCGCGGGACGACTCGGACGCAAGGGACGCAAGGGCTTCTTCCGCTACGACGCTTCGGGTAAGAAGGGCGCGGTGGACGAGAGCGTCTACGAGCTCCTCCCCACCGGGATGCGCCGCATGGTGATGCCCGTCGACGAGATGCAGCAACGCACGGTGCTCGCGATGGTGAACGAGGCGGCGCGCTGTCTGGAAGAAGGGATCCTGCGCTCGCCGCGCGATGGCGACGTCGGCGCCGTGTTCGGGATCGGCTTCCCGCCGTTCCGCGGCGGACCGTTCCGCTACATCGACGCGGTGGGCGCGACGATCATCGTCAAGCAGCTGCAGGAGCTGTACGGGCGATTCGAGCCGAGGTTCGCGCCGGCGAACATCCTCGTCGAGATGGCGCGGAAGGGAGAGCGGTTCTACCCCTGACCGGTTGAAGCGGCAACCCGTCCGCCTCCGCGTCTCAGTCGCTCCCGGCCCGCGCTCCGGTCTTCGCCTCGGCCTCGCGATCCCATTCCGCTGACGATTCGTCGAACGCGCCGTCGAGCATCTCGCCGAGCGCGGTGATCACCGGCTCGACGGGGAGCGACGCGAGCACCCCGTCCGGTCCCACCACCATGCGCCCCGGACTGCGATACAGCCCATACGGCTCCGGCACGCGATGCGGGAACATCACGACCGCGGGTTTCCGGAACGCGGAAGCCGCGTGCACGATGCTCGTGTCCGGCGTGAACACGTAGTCCGCGGCGGCGACGAGCGCGAGCGCCTGACGGATGCTCGGCGTGCGCGCCACCGGGATCCGTGCCTCGCGCGCGATGTGCGCGATGCGTTCGGCTTCGCTCGGCATTCCGATCGCGAGCATGGCGACGTCGGGTGCGCGCGTGCGCACGTGCTTCAGCGCGGCGATGAACTTCTCGTCTGGCCAGCTGCACACCGGCTTCCCCGCGGTGATGTTGACGAGCAGCCGCCGTCGCCGAGGCACATCGTTTCGCGAGCCCGCGCCGTGCGAGCGCCACATCGCCTCGCCGTCCGCGAGCTCGGTGTCGCTCAGGTAGATGGTCGGCCGCCAGTCCACCGCCTCGGGATCGACGCCGAACGGGATGGCGAGCGACGCCGCGCGCTCCAGGTAGTGCGAGTCGAGCGCGCGCGGCGGAACGGGGATCGTGTAGATGTAGTCGTTGCTCCGCCCGCCGATCCCGATCCGCTCGCGCGCCCCGCTCAACAGCATGAGGATGAGCGCGGTCGTGGAGGGCGAGAGCACCATGCAGTCGAGCACCGCGTCGTAGCGTCCGCGTCGCATCTGCCTGAGCGTGCGCAGAAAGGTGAGCGGCTTCTTCTTGTCGAAGAGGATGACGGTGCCGACGTGCGGATCGCGCTCGAGCACCGCCGCATTCCGCGGCGACGCGAGAATGTCGACGGTGAGTCCAGGATGCGACGTGGCGAGCGCGCGGATCAAGCTCGATGAGAGGATCATGTCGCCGATCCGGTCGTAGCGCAGATAGAGCACGCGATGCGGCCCATCGTCCCAAGCAGGCATCTCGGCGTGCTTGGACCGCCGCATGACCAACGACATCGCGCGAATGAAGAGCGCCCTGCCGGCCTTCTCGAGGCGCTTGAGCAACATGCTTCCCCCACCTGTATGCTGAACGACGAATGTCCGGTGGGATGATAAGGACGGCGGGGGGGAGGCACAACGGTGAAGCAGTGAGTCAGTGAGTCAGTGGGTCAGTGGGTCAGGAACGGCTCGTACGACTGTCATCCCGAGCGCAGCGAGGGATCTCGGGGGATTGTCATTCCGAGCGCAGCGAGGAATCTCATTCTGCCGGCGAGATCCCTCGCTGCGCTCGGGATGACAACCGCTCGAGCTTCTTCTGGCTCACTGACCCACTGACCTACTGACTCACTTCACTTGGATCACATTCCCCGATGCATCCGCCCCCGATGTGACGGCCACGCTGGCAATGGAGCCGGTCAACGTCGCTCCGCCCGTCGCGGTATAGGTGGCCGTGAGTGCGTAGCTGTCGGGGGAGAGAAACGCGAAGTGGAACGCCCCCGTGGCGTCGGTCGACGTCGAGGTGATGACGGTCGCCGGGTCGCTCACCTTCGTCAATTCCACCGTCGCGCCGCTCAGCGCCGCGCCGTTCGCGTCGGTCACGCTCCCGCTGATCGAGCCCGTCTCGTCGGTCGCCGTGGCGCGGATCAGGGGCTTGAAGAGGAGGCCGTTGGCGAGCGTGCCGCCGCGCAGCACGAAGCTGCTCCCCAGGTTGAAGTCGAGCACCATCTGCGTGCCGTTCGCGGTCACGTTGATGGGCTGATCGAGGTTGATCTTCACCCCCGTCTGTCCAGCGCTCGGCCACATGATCGACGCCTGCGAGTTGTCCTGCAGGGTGATCGAGGACTTCTGCGTGTCCAGAATCAGACGGAAGCCGCGGTACGACCCGGTGGGGAGCGTTACCTGACCCAGGTTGACCGTCGTCCCGTTCTGCAGGTCGAGCAGGTTGTAGCTCTGGTTCGGGGTCGCGATCGTTACCCATCCCTTGGCCGGATCCGAGTTGCTCGCCGGGTCCGTCGGATCGGCGACGTCGGCGTCGCTCGCCGTGGCCAGCTTCGCATCGATGCGGACCACGAACATGTCCGCGCTCTTCACGTTCGAGAAGGGGAACGGCGCATCCGTCAACGAAGTGGACAGCACGCCATGGGTCGACGACAGGCTATCGCTGCACGCGCCGAGGACGAGCGCACTCAGCAGGGCAGCGGTCGTATACGACAGGATACGCTTCATCAATGGTCAGCTCCGTTAGTGTGACGTAGACACGTTGCGGTGCGCCGGGGAAGCGGCGATCTTCTGCATTCGCTTCTCATCGCAGCCGCGCCGTGACGGTACGGTCGTGCGTCGTACCGAGCCTCCGTACCGCTCGTAGGGGATGACCCACCACCTCGCGAGGCGGTCACATCGGTCAATTTGCTACGCCCGAGCGGCGCGGCCCCACTTTGTTTCCCGTCCTGTGTTCGTGCATGTGACGAACGACCGAAAGTCGAGGTCTTTCCGTCATGGAAGCCTCTGACGCGGAGCTGATCGGCTGGGTGCTCGATGGGAACACCGACGCATACGGGCACCTGGTTGCGCGCTATCGCGATCGATATGCGCGCTACGCGCGGCGCATGCTCGGGAACCGGCACGACGCGGAGGAGGCGCTGCAGGATGCGTTCGTGCGCGCGTATCGCTCGCTCGAACGGTGCGCGGATCGGGAGCGCTTCGGGGCGTGGCTGTTCCGGATTCTGGTAAACCGATGTCGCACGTCGGGCGCGCGGCGCCTGCGCCGGCATCAGACGTTCGTGCAGGACGAGACGGCGCTGATGGAGGCGGCGGACGCGCATCCGTCGGAGCGGGCGGCGTTGCGCGAGGAGATCGAGCGGGCGCTGGCGCAGCTCGTCCCCGAGCAGCGCGAGGCATTCCTGCTGAAGTACGTGGAAGAGCTGAGCTACGAGGAGATGGCCGAAGTGACGGGTGCCGGTGTGTCGGCGCTCAAGATGCGCGTGAAGCGAGCCTGCGAACGGTTGCGAGAGCTGCTGCAGGAGGAGGTGGAGCGTGTCCCAGCGGAATAATGAAATGCCGGCCAGTGATGTGGTGATCGAGCAGATCGCGCGCGAGCTGCGCGCCGATGTGCGCGTCGATCCGGCATTCGATGCGCGCGTCATGGCGCAGATCCGTGCGGACGGAATGCCGGTGCGACGTCGCGCGGCGCTGCGATGGATGCTCCGTCCGCGCACGCTCACCCTCTCGCCGCTCGGCGCGCTCGCGCTCGCGGTGGGGTTCGCGGGCGTTGTCGCGGTGAGCACGCTCACGCTGCGGCGCACGGTGTCCACGCCACCCACGCAGCTCAGTCGCGCGGCCGACGCGGCGCCCGAGCGCACCGTGCAGTTCGTGCTCACCGCGCCCACCGCATCGCACGTCGCGCTGGCCGGCGACTTCAACGGATGGAGCACGACGGCGACGCCGCTGCATCGCGCGGCCGGCGCCGATGTCTGGTCGATCTCGATTCCACTCACCCTCGGGCGCCACACGTACGCGTTCGTCGTCAACGACAGCGTGTGGGTGCCTGACCCGACGGCGCCCCTCGCGCCCGAGAATGATTTCGGGCCGCCGAACTCGGTCGTGACCGTGCTCGGAGCGTCCACATGAGACCACCCTCGGACGTCACCGCAATGCGGCGCATGCGCATGTCGAGCATCGCGATGCTAATCGCGCTCGCGCCCGCGTTCGCCGCTGCGCAGGGCGATACCGCGTCGCTCGATGCACAGCTCGCCGCGCGACTCGATGCGTCGACGCGCAGCGCGCTCGCGCCGGTGCTCGACTCCGCCCGGATCGACGGCCTGCCGACGAGGCCGCTCATCGAGAAGGCGCTCGAGGGCGCGAGCAAGCGCGCGACCGGCGCCCGCATCGTCGCCGCCGTGCACGCGCTGCGCGTCGATCTCGGTGCGGCGCGCGCGGCGCTCGGGTCCACGTCGTCGGAGCAGGAGATCGTCGCCGGTGCGAGCGCGCTGCGCGCTGGCGTGACCTCGACGACGCTCGGACAGCTGCGCGCGGATCGACCGGGGGAGCCGCTCACCGTCCCGCTTGGCGTGCTCGCCGATCTCATCGCGCGCGGCGTGCCCGTGGACACCGCGGCCGCCGTCGTCGCCTCGCTCGAGCGCAGCGGCGCACCCGATGGCGACTTCGTCGCGCTGCGCGGGAACGTGGAGCGCGACGTGCGCGCCGGTGCGCTCCCCGCAGTCGCGGCGTCGGTACGGGGGCACGGCGTGCCGGGGCTGTTGGGCGTGCCACCCGGACGGGCGACCGGAATGACAGCCGCGTCACCGGATGCCAAGCGGCCGAAGAAGCCCTGACGGCGCTGATGGACGCGCGCTCCCGGCGTCGAGCGATCGCCGCCGCCGCTCTCGCTCTCGCGCTCGCCGCGCCCCACGCGGTGCGCGCGCAGGGGAGCGCATCGCTCGACGCCGGATACGTGAGCGTCGCGTACGACAGCGCGGCGCGCGTCGACGGCTTCACGCTCGCACCCGAGCTCCGCTACACGCACGGCATGACGACGCTCGGCGTGAATGGCGCGGTGTCGATCTTCGATGAGGGTGGATGGAGCGGACAGGGCACGCTCGCCGGAAGCGCGTTCACGCCATCCTTCCATCTGATGCGCCTCGAGCTCGCGGGCGTCGCGACCGGCAGCGCCTTCCAGAGCAGTCTGTACACGGGGCAGATGCTCGGCCAGGCACGGCTGCATCTGCTCGGCGAGCAACAGGGCATGTGGCTCGCGCTCGGCGGTGGGCAGAGCTGGGATGGCATCGAGTCGCGCTCGACAGTGCTGGCCGGAATCGGCGGATGGCTGCGCCGGGACGATGCCCTGCTCACTGCATCGGTAAGCCCGACGGCGGTGGCCGGCCTGCATTACACCGACGCGACCGCCTCGCTCACGTGGACGACGCCATCGCTCGAGCTGTCGGGGACGTTCAGCACACGCCGGGGCGATGCCGTCGTGCCGAACGGGACGTGGGGCGATGCGAGCGCGACGCTCTGGCTCACGCGGCGTCTGGCGGTCGTGACAGGGTGGGGGAGCTACGCACCCGATCCCGTACAGACGCTGCCGGGCGGCCACTATGTCACGCTGTCGCTGCGCCTCGGGACGCGACCCGTCGCGGTGCCGCGCATCCACGTGCAGCGTCCGTCATCTGTGCGCACGTATCCCGGTTCGGCGCGCGATATCGACGTGCGCGACGGGAGCGATGGCGAGCGCATCATCCGGGTGCAGGTCGCGGACGCCGAGCGAGTGGAGCTGATGGGCGACTTCACGGATTGGCGGGCGGTGTCGCTCGTGCATGCCTCGGGCGACGAGTGGGAGATCGCGCTCCCCATCGCCCCGGGGACGCATCACGTCAACATCCGCATCGACGGCGGCGCGTGGGACGTGCCTCTGGCCATGCCATCGGTGACCGATGACTTCAACGGGCGGGTGGGCGTGCTCATCGTGCAGTGATCCCTAGCACGGTACGCGCCCCACGCGATACAATTCGCTGTCCCGAATGCCGGGGACCTGTGCATCCGTCGTTTCGTGTCGTCGGCGTCGACCATCCGGCCGCATTCACTCCGCTCCGCACGCGAATCCCCTGAGTTGATGGCTCCCCCGATCCTGGCGCGCGCGCGCTCTGCCGGCTCCGCGCTCCTGCTCGCGCTCGGCGCGTGCGCCATGACCTCGCCGACCACGCATCGCATGCCGACGTCTCCCGCTGCTCCCGCCGCCTCCGCACTGCCGCAAACGCGCGCCGAGCGTACGAGCTACCGCGAGACGTCGCACTACGACGACGTGATCGCGTTCATCGACTCGCTGCAGGCGCTGGGCGCACCGATGTGGGTGTCGTCGATCGGGAAGACGACCGAGGGACGCGAGCTCCCGCTGGTGATTCTTTCGCGTCCGCTCGTGACGACGCCGGCAGAGGCGCGGCGACTCGGACGGCCGGTCGTCTACGTGCAGGCGAACATCCACGCGGGCGAAGTGGAGGGGAAGGAAGCACTGCTTGCCCTCATCCGCGATCTCGCGTTCGATCCACGCCCGAACGTGCTCGATTCGGTGGTGCTGCTCGCCGTCCCGATCTACAACGCCGATGGCAACGAGCGCTTCGCGCCGCAGGAGAAGAATCGCACGGAGCAGAACGGGCCCGAGCTGGTGGGGACGCGCGCCAACGCGCAGGGGTTCGATCTCAATCGCGACTACGTGAAGGCGGAAGCACCCGAGACGCGCGCATCGCTCGCCGCGTTCAACGCGTGGGATCCCGACATCTTCGTCGATCTGCATACGACGGACGGCAGCTATCACGGCTACGCGCTCACCTACGCGCCGTCGCTCAACGCCGCGGCGATGTTCGGCGGTGTGTACGCGCGCGACTCGCTGCTCCCGGAGCTGCGCCGTCGCATGCGCGAGCGCGATGGCTTCGAAACGTTCGACTACGGCAACTTCGGCGGCAACTTCGACGCGGGCTTCCAGCGCGAGTCGCTCACCGATACGGCGAAGGGCGGCTGGTTCACGTACGAGCCCTACCCGCGCTACGGCACCAACTACTACGGCCTTCGCGGGCGCATCGCGATCCTGAGCGAAGCCTTCTCGCACGATCCCTTCGAGCGGCGCGTGAAGTCGACGTACGCATTCGTGCACGAGATCCTCACTCTCGCCGGCGAGCGGGGCTCCGAGATCGTCGCACTCTCCCGCCGCGCCGACAGCACGACCACGGCGTGGGGACGCGCGCCGTCGAGCGCGCCGAAGATCCCGCTCCGCTCGGAGATGACGAAGACGCCCATCCAGGAGGACGTGATCGTCGAGCAGCTGGTGCGCACCGGTGATTCGACGCGCACACAGCCCGGCGTTCCGCCCGGCATTCGTCGCACGGGGCACTTCATCACCGAGCGGATGCCCGTCTACGATCGCTTTACCCCCACGCTCGAGCGCGCGCTCCCGTACGCGTACGCGATCCCCGCGAGCGAAGCCGATGCGCTGCGCCTGCTCCGCCTGCACGGCGTGGTCGTCGAGCGACTGACGCGCGACTGGCCCGCCGCCGTGCAGCTCTTCACCATCGACTCCGTCACCACCGCACCGCGCGCCTTCCAGGGCCACCACACGGAGCAGCTCTCCGGGCACTGGCAATCCGCGCAGCGCACGATCCCCGCCGGCTCGTATCTCGTCGAGACCGCGCAGCCGCTCGGCATTCTCGCCTTCACCCTGCTCGAGCCCGAGAGTGAGGATGGGCTCGTGACGTGGAACGTCTTCGACCCCCGCCTCTCCCCCGGCGCCGAGTTTCCGGTGTGGCGGGTGGAACAGTCCATCTCGGCGGTGAGGCGGGTGGTAGGAGTGACTCAGTGAGTCAGTGGGTCAGTCGGTCAGAGACGGCTCGTATGGTGAGATTACCTCGCCCGACAGGGTTGGTCTGACTCACTGACCCACTGACTCACTGACCGACTCTCTCTCCCCGCCCCCTCCGCCTCGACATACTTTACACACATGCTTCGTCAAACCTTCCTCTATCTCTCGAATCAGCCGCGCATCTTTCGGTTCGTCCGGCGGAATCCACTCGCGAAGAAGTTCGCGTCGCGTTTCGTTGCGGGAGAGACGCTCGATGAGGCGCTGCGCGCGGTGCGCGCACTCAACCAGCGCGGCATCTCCGTCTCGCTCGACCTGCTCGGCGAGAGCGTGCACAACGAGGCGGAGGCGCGCGCGGCGGGGGAGGCGTATGTCCAGATCCTCGACCGCATTCACGACGAGAAGCTGAACGCCAACGTCTCGGTGAAGCTCACCGCGATGGGGCTCGATGTCTCCGAGGAGCTGTGCGTCGCGAACATGCACAAGATCCTCGCGCGCGCGTGCGAGTACCATTCGTTCGTGCGGCTCGACATGGAGGGGAGCGACTACACGGAGCGCACACTGCGGCTCTTCGAGGACCGGCTCTATCCGACCTACCCGGAGAACGTCGGCATCGTGCTGCAGAGCTACCTCTTCCGCACGGCGGCCGACGTCGACAACGCGGTCGAGCTCAAGTGCCGTGTACGGTTGTGCAAGGGCGCGTACCAGGAGCCGCCGACGGTCGCATTCCCCGACAAGAAGGACGTGGACGCGAACTACGTGCGGTGCATGCACACGCTGCTGCTCAACGGGAACTACCCGGGGATCGCCACGCACGATGAGGCGATCATCGCCGAGGCCAAGCGGTTCGTGACGGAGCAGCGCATTCCGACCGAGCGCTTCGAGTTCCAGATGCTCTATGGTGTGCGTCGCGACCTGCAGGAACGGCTCGTGCGCGAGGGCTACAACATGCGCGTCTACGTCCCATTCGGCACGCAGTGGTATCCGTACCTCATGCGCCGGCTCGCGGAGCGTCCCGCCAACGTCGCGTTCGTCACCGGCAACATCATGCGAGAGATGCTCCACGGACGGTAGCGCGAGATGGGCCGCTTTCTTCCTCCCGATCACTCGAAAGGTGACGAATCGACGATCGGCGGCTACATGGCCGTGCACGCGCGGCCTGCGGCGTTCGAGGGCGCGGACGGCCTGTCGTACAGTGTTGAGATCGACACGGACGAGACGGGCGACCGCGCGCAGCCGGTGGGCGCGTATCTGCTCTTCGTGCAATGGGGACGCGGCGAGCCGCGTGTGACCGGCCATCTGGAGACCGACTTCCTTGTGCGTGGCACCGACGAGCACGCCGTGCGCGAGGCACTGGGTGCGTATCCGCTGGACGAAGTGAAGCGCATCCTCGATGCGCTCATCCGTGAGCGCGCACGCGCGAGTGCACCGAGCCGCCCCTGGTGGGACGCCATGCAAGACAGCGACGACGATGAGTGACGCGTGAGTACTTCCCAGCGTGGCGTCGTGCTCCGCGGCACCGGCGGCGTGTGGCACATCCGGAGTGAGCAGGGCGACGTGCACGAAGGATCGCTCCCCGGGCGCGTGAAGAAGGACGCGACGATGAAGCTCGCAGTCGGCGATGAAGTCCGCATCGAGCGGGACGAGCACGACCGCGCCTGGACGGTGGCCGAGATCCTGCCGCGCCGCTCCCGGCTCGCGCGCCGCGCGCCGGGCGGGGCGTTCGGCGAGCGCGTCGTCGCGGCGAACATCGATCAGGTCGTCATCGTGTTCGCGGCAGCCGAGCCGGAGCCGCACCCGCGTATGCTCGATCGCTTTCTCGTCATCGCCGCCGCGAACGAGATCCCCGCGCGCATCGTCATCAACAAGGTCGATCTGCGTGAGGACGCCGACGTGCGTGCGCGCTTCGGCGCGTACGAGCGCATCGGATACCCGGTGCACTACACGAGCGTGAAGCAGCACGAGCGGCTCGATGTGCTGCGCGATGCCCTGGCAGGGCGCGTGTCCGCGCTCACCGGTCCGTCGGGTGTGGGGAAGTCGTCGCTGCTCAACGCCGTGTATCCCGGGCTCGACCTGCGCGTGGGCGAGATCAGCCGCTCCGTCCTCAAGGGACGTCACACCACCGTCGGGGCGGAGATGCATCCGCTGCCCAACGGCGGCTACGTGATGGACACGCCGGGGCTGCGCGAGGTCGGCGTGTGGGGGATCGCGCCCGCTGCGCTGGACCGATGCTTCGTCGAGTTCCGGCCGTACATCGATGCCTGTCGCTTCAGCGACTGCCGGCATCGCGCCGAGCCCGAGTGCGCGGTGCGCGAGGCGGTGGAGCGCGGCGACATCGATGCCGCACGGTACGAGAGCTACACGCGCTTGCAGGACGAGTTGGAGCAGACCACGCGCCCATGGTGAGTCGAGCGACGGCGACATCGGTGCGCGTGGGGCGGGCGCGCGAAGCCGTGATGGCGCAGATCACCGGCCCGCTGAACGGCATCCAGCGCTGGTTCGAATCGCGCGATTGGGACGAAGGCGCGATGCTGATGGTGTTCGGCGCCATCATCGGTGTCGCGGCCGGGATCGGCGTCGTCGTCTTCTATCACCTCATCGACCTCGCGTACTTCGTCTTCATCACCTGGCTCGGCTCGAAGCTCGGCGTGGTGCAGCACACGTTCTACCGGCCGCTGCTCACCGCCGGCGGGCTGTGGGCCGCGTGGGCGCTCGTGCGTCGCTTCCGCACTCCGCCGGGACAGAACGTGTCCGACGTGCAGCTCGCCGTTGCGAAACGCGGGGGACGCGTTCCGTGGCGACCGGTGGCCATCCGCACGATCGCGTCGGCGATCACGCTCGGCTCGGGCGGCTCGGCGGGCAGCGAAGGGCCGACGGCGGTGCTCGGTGCCACGGTCGGCTCCGAGATGGGGCAGGCGTTCCGCTTCCAGCCGCGGCGCGTGAAGATCCTCGTGGGGTGCGGCGCCGCGGCCGGCATCTCCGCCGCGTTCAACGCGCCGTTCGCCGGCGCGTTCTTCGCGCTCGAGGAAGTGCTCGGCGCCTTCTCGATCGGCGCGTTCAGCCCCGTCGTCATCGCGAGCGTCGTCGGTGCGCTCACCGTGCGCCCGTTTCTCGGGAGCCACCCGGCGTTCCACATCCCGCCGTACGGTCAGGTGCGCCCGCTCGCGATCGTGCTGCTGTATCCGATCCTCGG
>DASSNR010000021.1:0-4878 GCA_035687925.1 Gemmatimonadaceae bacterium
ACACGCATGGACCGCGCGGGAGCCGAGGAGGACGGTGCAGGCGCCGCACTGTCCCTCACCGCACCCCGCTTTTGCGCCGGTGAGCGCGAGGTCCTCACGGAGGACGCTCAACAGACTGCGCGCCGGATCGACATCCACCGAGTGCCGCCGGCCATTGACGTCAAGATCGATTCGCATGGCTCGATCCTCGGGAGCTCCTGGTCAACGGGCGACGCGCGAGTTGGGTCGCATCGCCCGCGATGTGAGCATAGCCGATGTCACTCCCGCCTGCCAGATCGGTGCCGCCATGGCATCGCGGCGCACGCCGATCGCGTACGCAAGCGCTGCAGGTTGCGATGTGCGCGAATCGGTTGTGGTGCGCTACTCCATGATCATGTGGCCACCACCGCCCTTCGTGCGGCGCACGAGCAGAAGGAGCGGGATGAGCGCGAGGATCAGGATCGCAGCCAGCACATAGATGCGCGAGTACGCGATCACGCTCGCCTGTCCCATCAGCTGACCGTCCATCACCGCGAGCGCGCGCTGATGCGCGGTGATGGCATCGCTGCCGCGCGCGATGAACCCCTGCGTGAGCGTGTGCACGCGGGCGAGCGTGATCGGGTCGACCATGCTCACGTGCGTCACGAGCGCGGCCCGCACCTGCATGGTGAAGCGGGCGAGGAGCGTGGCGATGAGCGCGATGCCGAACGAGCCGCCGATGTAGCGGAAGAAGTTGTAGAGCCCGGTGCCCTGCGGCAGCTCGACAGGGTTCAGCTCGGCAAGCGTGATCGTGGTGAGCGGGACGAACATGAGCCCGAGCCCCACGCCGCGCACGATCAGCGGCCAGAAGAAGTCCGATGCGCCGCTCTCGCCCGTGATGCGCGACAGCTGCCACATGGCGAGGGCGAAGAGGATCGCACCAGCCGTGACGATGAGCCGCTGGTCGAGGTACCGGTCGAGGCGACCGGCGACCAACATCGCGACCGCAGTGACCGCGGCGCCCGGCAGGAGGATGAGCCCCGTCTGCTCCGCCGTCATGTGCAGGTTCCCTTGCAGGAACACGGGAAGCGTAAACGTGGACGCGTAGAGACCGACGCCCAGCACGACGCCGAGGAGTGTGCCCACCCAGACACGCCGGTGGCGCAGGACGCGGAAGTCGATCACCGGGTGCTTGGTCGTCAGCTCGCGCCAGACGAGCATCACCCCGGTGACGGCCGCGATCACGGCGAGCGCCATGATGACGTGCGAGTCGAACCAGTCATCGCGCTCACCGTACTCGAGCAGATACTGCAGCGCGCCCACGCTCACCGTCAGCAGCGCGATGCCGATGTAGTCGATGCTCGGCGCGCGCTGCTGGTGCTCGGAGTCGTGTACGTACGAATAGATCATGAACGCGGCGATGATACCGAGCGGCACGTTGATGTAGAAGATCCACGGCCACCCGTAGCTGTCGGTGAGCCACCCGCCGAGCGTCGGGCCGATGGTCGGACCCACCATGATGCCGAGCCCGAAGAGCGCCATCGCCATGCCGGCCTCCTCGGGCGGAAATGCCTCGAAGAGGACGGCCTGCGACACGGTCATGAGCGCGCCGCCGCCCACGCCCTGCACGATGCGCCAGAACACGAGCGTGTCGAGCGAGCGCGATGCGCCGCACATGAACGACGCGGCGGTGAACATGAGCACCGACGTCACGAAGTAGCGCTTGCGCCCGAAGAACGCGCCGAGCCAGCCCGTGAGCGGGATCACAATGACGCTCGCCAGGATGTAGCCGGTCGAGACCCACGCGATCTCATCGAGGCTCGCGCCGAGGTTCCCCATCATGTCGGGGAGCGCGACGTTGACGATCGAGCTGTCGATGACTTGCAGGAGTGCCGCGAGGACGACGGCGAACGCGATCAGGTATTTGTGCTCGGCTCCGCGTTCCGGGGCGGACGCAGGGCGAGCGGACGACGCATCCTCGAGGAGGGCGCCGCCAGGCAGCTCGAGGCTGCCAGCGGATGCAGACATGTATATGGAGACAGCTTGCGCGGTGATGACGACTGGAGCGACGCGACTGCGCGGTGATGACTACTGAAGAGACGCGAAGCTTAGCCGGCGCGCCACATAGAGACAACGCTTGCGGGGAGCGGCAAAGTTCCACATGCGCCGGCGCACGGGCTCACCCGGCGGATGTGCGCTCGCGCGGTGGATCGGTGGGCAGTGCCCCATCCAGCCACGCGGCCCATCCGCCTACCAGCGCGCGTGCCTTGCGCCAGCCTGCGCTTCGAAGCTCTCGCGCCACCCGGGCGCTTGTGGCTTCGTCCGCTCAGGTACAGAACGCGACGACGGTCGCGTCCTTCGGGACATCCAGTCGCTGCAGGGTGCGCACCGCGTCGTCGGGCGCGACGCGGATCGCACCGCGCGCCCGGCGTGCATCTCGCTCGAACGCGCGCTCGGTGCGCACGTCGAGCACCACGACCTGCTCGTTCGTTCTCCACAGCGCACGCAGCTCATCGAGCGTGATCCGCTCGGGTACAGGCTCGGGTGGCGCGGCAGGTGAGAGCTGTTCAGCGGTCTTCGACGCACGTCGCACGTACAGCGCGATCCCGCTCCCGTGCAGGACGATGGAGAACAGTACGACGAGCGAGGCGATGGCGAAGAGATGCTCGCTCCCCGGGATCCCCGCGAACACCGGAAGCAGCGCGAGCAGGAGCGTGCTCAGCCCGCGCGGTCCGAACCACGCGATGAGCGTACGGCTGTTCGCATCGACTCTCGCCTCACGCAGGATCGGGAGGTGCAGAATGGGAACGAGCACGACTGTCCGCGCGATGAGCGCGATCGCTACGAACGCCAGCGTGCGCCAGCTCACCACGGTGAGCCCGAGCCAGATGGACGACGTGCCGAGCGCCACGAACGTGAGGAGGAGGAACATCTCGGCGGTGGCGTCGCCGTAGTCGAGGAAGCAGTCGCACAGCTCGACGTCCATGGCGGCGATGATGAGTCCTGCGGCGAAGGCGGCGAGGAAGCCGCTGCCGCCCACGGCATCGGCGGCGGCGAACGCGCTCAGCGCGACCCCCAGCGCATAGATCGATTCGTAATCGCGCCGCACGCCGATGCGCGACCGTATGCGGTCGAGCGCCGTGATGGCGATCCATCCGATGAGCGCGCCGAGCCCTGGTCCGAGCAGGAAGAGTCCGACGATATCGCGGCTGATGTCGGATGGCGTCACGTGCGATGTGTTGCCTCCGTTGACCGTCACGAACCGCATGACGAGGACGACGATCGGCAGCAGCACGACGTCGTTCATGCCGCTCTCGAGGCGCAGCGCGAGTCGCGCCGAGCGAGGGAGATCCGGTTGGCGGAGCAGCGTCCGCAGGATCACGGGATCGGTGGACGCGAGCGCTGCGCCGAGCACCGCGGACCCGGCCGGCGAAAATCCGAGGAGCGCCCATGCGGCGAACGCTGTGAGCGCGGCGGTGACGAGCGTCCCGGGCCCGAGCACGAGGAGGGTGAGTGCACGCTCGCGTCGCACGTCACCCACGTTCACCGACAGCGCATCGCTGAAGAGGACGAGCATCAGCGCGAGCGTCGCGATGACGGCGAGGGTGGGGGAGTGCAGCGGGAAGTCGAGGAGACCGAGCCCGTTCGGCCCGAGGAGCAGCCCGAGCAGGAGAAAGATCCCGACCTGCGGGACGCCGCTCCGCTCGATGAGCCCCGAGAGGAGCGAGGCGACGAGGATGACGATCCCGATCAGCGCGATCGTGACGGTGAAGAGTGCCGCGTATCCTGGCTGCATCGTACGGTCTCCTCCGGTCCGCGGGACACATGCACGATCCGACGCAATCTAGCGGGGGCGTGAAGCGGAGGGCGGCACTCGATTCGCAGGAGTGCGCATCATTTCACGAGGAGTATGCGATGCCAACGACGACCTCGCAGACGCGGCGAGCGTCCGCAACCGATCTGCACGAGCCGATCACCGAGCGCGACCATGTCGTGGGGCCGGCGAGCGCGCCGGCGACGCTCGTCGAATATGGAGACTTCGAGTGTCCGCACTGCGGCCGCGCGTACCCGCTCGTACGCGAGCTGCGCCAGCGATTCGGCGACCGGCTGCGCTTCGTCTTCCGGCACTTTCCAGTCGCGGCGGTGCATCCCAGCGCCGAGCTCGCGGCGCGCGCGGCGGAGGCCGCGTCGGAACAGGGGCAGTTCTGGCCCATGCACGATCGGCTGTTCGAAGGGCAGGATTCGCTGAGCCCGGAGATCATCGATCGGGAGGCAACGGCGCTCGGTCTCGACATGCAGGCGTTTCGTGAGGCATTGGAGTCGCACGCCGTCGCGAAACGCGTGGCGCACGACATCGCGACCGGCGAAGCGAGCGGCGTGCACTGGACGCCCACGTTCTTCATCAACGGCCGTCGCCTGGGGTACGCGGAAGATCTGGAGTCGCTACGTCAGGCGGTGCAGGAGGCGGTGGCGTAGGCAGCCGTGGCTCGGCGCTCGTCGCTCGGCGTGCGTCCAGCGGTCGTCGCCGAGCGGGAGGAGTGCACCAGTCACGGCACGTGGCGGGACGTTCACCTCGCCGGCTCTGTCGTTCACGGCAATTGGGTTGCCCGCGGTTCTCCGCCGGGAAAATTTGTCAAGGGAATACTAGACAAATTCTTCCCCACAGCCTGGCAGGCCCATGCATCCTCCACCGTTGCCTCCACACCCGTTACCGCGGCGCGCGTCCGTTCGCCGCGGGCTGGCCTGGACCGTCGCGCTCGGACTCGTCGCCGCGTGCGTGGTCGTCGCCTGCAACGACAACAACGGCCCCACCGGGCCCGAGCCGCTCGATCCACAGCTCGTCGCGCAAGGGATGACCATCTTCCGCTACAACACGTTCGGTGATGAGTCGTTCTGGACCGACACGCTGCACATGAACGA
>DASSNR010000055.1:0-2580 GCA_035687925.1 Gemmatimonadaceae bacterium
GGCGCGGACGAGAGCACGACGCAGAGCGCGATCTCGGCGGCGCTCCCGATGATGCTCGGCGGGATGGCGGACCGTGCGTCGCAGCCGGGTGGTGCGGAGGCAATCGATCAGGCCGCCCAGTCGCACGGCGGCATCCTCGGCAATCTCTCGGGGTTGTTCGGCGCCGCGCCGCTCGCCGATCGTGGGAGCGGTCTGCTCGGCCAGGTGCTCGGCGGGAAGCAGGAGCCCGTGCAGCAGGCGGTGAGTCAGTCGAGCGGGCTCGATGCCGGACAGACGAAGCGGCTCCTCCTGCTACTCGCGCCCGTCGTCCTCGGCGTGCTCGCGCACAAGAAGCGTGAGGAGCAGTTGAACGCGACGCAGCTGAGCTCCACGCTGCAGGACGCGAAGCAGTCGGCGCGACAGCACGCGTCGCGTCAGTCGCCGGGTCTGGGTGGATTGCTGGGCGACATCTTCGGCGGGTGAGGAACATGATGAAGGGCCGGTTCGGACGAACCGGCCCTGGTGTTCTTGCTCGACTCGCGAGCGGTCTCATCAGGCGTGTGACGGCTCACGCTTTCTTCGACGATTCGATCCGCGTGCCGTTCTCGCCGCTGCGGATCTCGATCCGGCGCGGCTTGGCCTGCGCCGTCCTGGGGAGCACGACGGTCAACACGCCGTTCTCGAAGTGTGCGGTGATCTTGTCCCGATCCACGGTGTCGGGGAGCATGAGGCTGCGCTCGAAGCGACCGTAGCGCCGCTCGAGGATGTACGTGCCGTCATTCTCCCTGGCGTTGTACTCGCTCTCCTTCTCGCCGGAGATGGTGAGTACGCCGTTCTCCGTCGTAATGCTCACGTCGTCGGGGCGAAGACCGGGTAAGTCGAGCACGCATCGCACTTCACCATCGCGCTCGATCACGTCCATCGGCGGCGCCCACGTCGCGCTCCCATTGTGACCGTCCCCGGACCACGCGGCATCGAATAGCCGGTCGATCTCCCGGCGGAGCGTGAACACCGGATCGGTCAGCGTCGGCGTCGCAAAGCGATTCGAGAGCATTGGAAGCAGCATGGTTCGTTACCTCCGTTGCGGTTGATTGAGTGAGTTGGTCGTTCCCTGTTGCAGGGAGCGCAGCCATCGCTGGCTGCACAGCCACGATGCGTTCGGGATCGCCGTGCTGTTCCAGCGATTCTGCGCGGGCACGCGTGGAAGCATCCGCTGTACCAGCCCCGCGCGGTCATCATGGCAGAGTCCGCGATCATCACGAGTGCTGGTCATACGACCCGCTTGTCACCATGACCTGCGTGCTCGTCATGCTGACAGACTACCGCGCAGCTGCTCTGAATGTGGGTTCGTCTACGGTGTCGAGCGGGGAGCGATCCGCTCCGTGATTCGCTGGGCCCACACCTGCGCGCCCTTGGGCACCATGTCGCGCGCGATCCCCTTCAGCTCGTAGACATCATCGTACACGAGCTTCCCCGTCGGCACATCGATGAGCTGGCCGCTCAGCACCCAGATGAGATCGGTCGTCTTGCTCACCTTCGCCATCACCACCCAGCGGACGCCGAGCTCCTGCCCCACGGCACGCGCGCAGGCGACGATCACGTTGCATGGTCTGCCCGCGGCAGCCTCGCGCGCGCCCTGCGACTGTTCCGCAGCGGCCGTCGTCGTGGAGTCCGTGAGCACGACTCCGGCGGCGTGACGCAGGTAGTCGCGCATGGTCGCGGTCGCCGCGTGCGCGAGGAGTGAGTCATCGGGCTGCAGCTCCGTCGCGTGCTTCCCGTAGAAGGCGAGGTTCAACAGCGCGATCGTCGCGCCGGATGCGGGTGCCGACTGGGCCGTGATGGCATTTGGTGATGCGCCGGCGAGCAGAGCAGCGGCGAGGAGCGTCGACGCGCGACGCAGCGTGCGCGTCCGGGGGAGACAGTCGAGGCGATCCATGATGGCCCTCCGTGCCGCGATGACGAGCGGCGCCGAGCCTCGCGTGCCTGTGCGTCGAGCCTCGCGCGAGGCGGCGGTTGAATATATGTATCAGTTGGCGACTTTGCTCGGTCACCCCTACGGAGTGACACGGGGCGCACGTCTTGCGGCATCGCAGTAGCCGCGCAGGCCACACAACACGGAGGAGACACGATGGCAGCGAACACCAGCACCGCGGCGGGGACGCTCACGATCTCGTCGCCCGCCTTCACCGATCACGGCTCGATGCCCACAGAGTACACCTGCGAAGGGGACGACGTCTCGCCGGCGCTCTCGTGGTCCGGTGTGCCGAACGGCACGAAGAGCTTGGTGCTGATCGTCGATGACCCCGATGCACCCGATCCCAAGGCGCCGAAGATGGTCTACGTGCACTGGGTGCTCTACAACATCCCGCCGATCGCGAAGGGGCTCCCGAAGGACGCGTCGCCCAACCAGCTCCCGCAGGGCGCGCGCGAAGGACTCAACGACTGGAAGCGCACCGGCTACGGCGGGCCGTGTCCCCCCATCGGTCGCCATCGCTACTTCTTCAAGCTCTACGCGCTGAACACGGAACTCTCCGGACTCAACCAGCCCACGAAGGCCGATGTCGAGCAGGCGATGCGCGGCAAGATCATCGCGCAAGCGCA
>DASSNR010000096.1:0-11408 GCA_035687925.1 Gemmatimonadaceae bacterium
GCGCTCGCCGTCGTCACACTAGCACGCGAGTCACGTGCGGGGCCGCGGCAGGCAACCGCGCCGATGAGGAGGAGCGCCGGCCACGACCTCGCGATCACACGCCAGCGCGGGACTGCGCGATGTGCCTGCTCCAGGCGTTCAGGGACTGATCGAGATACCGGTCGGTGAGCGGATGCAGGAGCAACGAACGGAGCAGGGCGGGTGACACCGATGCGAGGTCCGCGCCGATGTGTGCCGCCTCGATGAAGTGGTATGCGTCCGCAATGGACGCCGCCAGAATTTCGCACTCGAGTACGTAATTGTCGAAGATCTCACGGATGCGGCGAACGAGGCCCAGGCCATCGTTCCCCGTTTCGTCCGGACCACGGACGGAAGGACTGACATAGGTCGCGCCGGCCTTCGCGGCGAGCAGCGCCTGCGCCGCACTGAAGACGAGCGTGGTGTTGACGCGAATGCCATCGCGCGCGAGCTGGCGCATGGCGAGGATCCCCTCCTCGATCATCGGGACGCTCACCACGACGTTGTCGCCGAGCTTCGCGAGGTCGCGCCCCTCGCGGTACATCTCGTCGGCTTGCACCGACCGGACATCCACCATCACGGGCCCGGTCACCAGACGACAGATGTCGGCGATGTGCGCGTACGCATCCCCGTCGGTCACGCCGTGCTCCATGCGCGATGCATTGGTCGTGACCCCGTCAGCGAGCCCCATGGCCAGCGCCCAACGGATCTCCCCGTGATCGGCCGTGTCCAGAATGATTCTCATGGCGGTGTGAGGTAGAGGTCGGGCGGATAGTGCACGCGATCCAGAAACAGCGCATTCGCGGGCGCAGGCGGCGACGTCTCACTGTTGTCGGGCGCGGCAAGCAGTCGGCGCAGATCACCCGCATCGCGCCGTGCGCTCGCCACGTCGATCATCGTCCCCACCAGGAATCGAACCATGTGGTGCAGAAAGCGATTTGCCTCGATCTCGAAGACCAGCCCGCCAGGCCGGTCGATCCATTCGGCGCGCACGATCGTGCAGCGGTGTTCGTCACCCGCGGGCGCCGTTCCGCGCACGGCGAACGCGTGAAAGCAATGTTCGCCGAGGAGCGCAGCGGCATCAGCGTCGAGCAACTCCCTCGAGAGCTCTCGCGCCAGCGGCCACTCCCAACGCCTCCGGAACGGTGAACGTGCGCTTTCATTGGTGCCCACATAGTAGCTGTAGCTGCGCGACAGCGCGCTGTAGCGCGCATGGAACTCGGGCCGCATCTCGTACGCCGCCGCCACCCAGATGTCGGCAGGGAGCACCGCGTTCAACGCCCGACGCAGCTCCGCCGGCTGCCACTTCTCCGGCACGCGCACCCCAACCGCCTGTCCACGCGCATGCACGCCTGCGTCTGTGCGCCCCGAGCCGAGCGCCGCGACCGGCGCTCCGGTGAGGCGAGCGAGCGATGCCTCCAGCTCGCTCTGCACCGTACGCTCTCGTGGTTGACGCTGCCACCCCGCGAATCCCGCTCCGTCGTAGTGCAAGACCAACTGCAGGGTGCGCTCCCGCATGAGCGGAACTTACCCGGCGAGACATTGCTGTCAAGCAACACGTGAGCGCCCCGAACCGATTGACAGCGCGACACCTACGCCTCTACATTCACGAGCCCACACCGGCTCCGTCAGCCGCCCTCCACCCGCTGCATGCCTCCACGAACTCTCGCCTCACTCGCGCACGCGCTCGGCGCTGCGTCTGATCTGGATGTGGCGCTGGTCGCACTTGGCGAAGCACTCGCCGAAGTGGATCGGTCCGCGCGAGTGGTGCTCTTCACGTACGATGGGCGGCGCGAGCTTTTTCGCGAGCGGCTGAGCCCGATCGGTGGACGGATCGAGCGCGGCCAAGCGGACACCACCGCCGATCATCTGCCGCCCGACGTGCGCGCGGTGATCATGAGCGGTGGACAGTTCGCCGATCTCGCGGATCGATCCGACGACTACGCGCGGCTCCTCGGCATGGACGGCATGCTGCAGGAGAGCGGACTGCTCGCGCTGCGCGGCATTCAGACCGATGGCTTTCTCGCAGCGGCCGTCGCCCTGTACGAGCCGCGACGCTTCTTCGGCACGCGTGTCATGGAGCGCTTCGCGCCGTACCTGGCGCTGTTCGAGTTGGCGTTCGCGCGCTTCGCCGAGCGCGATGCGCGCGCGGAAGCCGTACGCACGCTCGAGGATGTCACGCAGCGAGTCCACGGCGAGTACGTGAAGAAGCTGGCCGCGCTCGAGCGCGAGCTGGCGGTCGCGCGCGAGACGCCTCCCGAAGGAGCGCCGGGCGTCGATCCCGGCCGCCTCCTGGCGCTCGAGAGCTTGGCGGCGAGAGCGCGCGAGGACGCGCGCCGCGCGACGCGCCGCGCGGACGCGGTGGAGCAGCAGGTGGGGTCGGCCATCGGCCAGCTCGAGCAGGCGCACGTCGAGCTGCATCGTCGCAGCGAATCGCTGCGCCAGAAGACGCGCACGATCTATCTCATCGATCGTGTGCTCTCGCTCGACGCCGTGACCGCGGAGCCGCGCCAGCTCGCGGAGGGGCTGCTCGCCCTCGTCGGCGACGACATGCAGGCGCACCGCTGCTCGCTCATGCTCCGCGTCCCCGACACGAACGAGCTCTACATTGCCGCGGCGAAGGGGCTCGCGCCCGAGATCGCCGACGGCACCCGCGTGCCGATCGGCCGCGGCGTCGCCGGGAAGGTGGCTGCGAGCCGGCAGCCGCTGCTCGTCACCGACGTCGCCGAAGCGGGATCGCATCCGCTGCTGCGCGACGAATACTTCACGTCCGGCTCGTTCATTAGCTTCCCACTCGTGTATCATGAGCAGCTCGTGGGCGTGGTGAACCTCACCAACCGCGCGCGGCGCGGCGTGTTCGTCGAGGAAGACATCGAGCGCGTGCGACTGCTGGCACTTGTGATCTCGCTCGTCGCCTCCCACGCCGCACTCCCGGAGCGGCTGCTCGAAACGATCGGTGTCCGCTGAGGGATTGCAGGACGCGATTCGCCGGCTCGCATCCGGCGCCTCGCTGTCCGCGGATGAAACGGCCGACGCCTTCGACGTCGTCATGCGCGGTGAGGCGACCGCCGCACAGGTGGGCGCGCTGCTCATGGCGCTCCGCGTGAAGGGTGAGACCGCGGACGAAGTCGCCGGCGGCGCGCGTGCGCTGCGTCACGCGATGGTGCACCTCCCGGCATCCGATCCCGACTCCCTCGTCGATACGTGCGGCACGGGTGGCGGCACGGTGCGGACGTTCAACATCTCCACGGCCGCCGCACTGCTCGCCGCCGGGGCCGGCGTGCGCGTCGCCAAGCACGGCAACCGCTCATTCACCACGAAGTGCGGCAGCGCCGATGTGCTCGAGGCGCTGGGCGTCCGCATCGAGATGCCTGTCGACGCCATGCGCGAAACGCTCGAGCGTGCAGGCATTGTGTTCATGTTCGCGCCGATCATGCACCCGGCCATGCGGCATGTCGGCCCGGTGCGACGCGAGATCGCGGTGCCGACGATCATGAACATCCTCGGGCCGCTGGCAAATCCGGCGAGCGCGGGGCGTCAGGTCATGGGCGTCGCGGAAGAAGCACGACTGCCGGTACTTGCCGGCGCGCTCGCCGCGCTCGGAAGCGTGCACGCGCTCGTCGTCCATGGCGAGCCGGGGATGGACGAGATCTCGCCGCTCGGGACGACGCGCGTGCTCGAGGTGTGTGCGGGAACCGTGCGCGAATGGACGATCGATGCGGCGCAGTTCGGGCTGCGCGCGGCCGATGCGTCAGAGCTCGCCGGATCGACGCCGGAGGAAAACGCGAACATCATCCTCCGCGTGCTGCGAAACGAGCTGAAGGGCGGGGCGCGCGCCGCGGTCGTGTTGAACGCCGCCGCGGCGCTCTATGTGGGTGGCGTGGCGCCCGACTACGCGAGCGCGCTCCGTCGCGTTGACGAGGCGCTCCGTGCGGGCGCAGGGCTCGCGGCGCTGGAGCGATTGCGGACGTCCGCTAGTAGCGCCGCATCACGCCAACCACCACGCCCTGGATCGTGACGTCGTTTTCGTGCACGAAGATGGGACCCATGGTCTCGTTGGCGGGTTGGAGCCGGATGCGTCCATCGTGCTCGCGGTAGAACTTCTTTACCGTAGCAGAGGAATTGTCGACGAGCGCAATCACGGTCTCGCCGTTGTTCGCGGTGCGGCGCTCGCTGACGACGACGTAGTCGCCGTCGCGTATCTGCTCGTCGATCATCGAGTTCCCGCGAACGCGCAACACGTAGTGGTTGGCGCCGGGTCTGACGAAGTCCTGCGGGACGCACAACGACTCCTCGGTGGTCACGGCCTCGATGGGCAGGCCGGCGGCCACGGCGCCGAGGAGCGGGAGCTCGACCGCCTTCGGGAACGCCTCGGAGGGAAGGATCTCGATCGCGCGGCTCTCGTTGTACGACCGCTTGATGTATCCCTTCCGCTCGAGGTTGCTCAGATGCTCGTGCACCGTCGCGAGCGACTTGTAATCGAAGCGATGCGCGATCTCATCGAAGCTGGGCGCGTAGCCGTTCTCTTCGCTGTACTCGCTGAGGTAACTGAGAATTTCCCGTTGGCGCTTGGTGAGCGGCATACCCTGTTCCCGATGGGAGAGTGTTGAGTAGGTTACGGGTTCCGTCTCGCATTCCCGAAAGAATGCCGAAATTCACTATAGCCGAATAGCCCCCGAAGTGCAAGCTTCTTCCGCGCAGTGGACACCGCCCGCAGGCGTGCTGGGGGGGATCGTGCACGAAGCCGAGGCGCGTGTCGCGCAACTGCTCTCACGCGAGGCCGCCCTCCGCGCTGCCGCCAACGCGGCGCCCGCTGCACCGTCATTCCGCCAGGCACTCCGCGGTCCGTCAGTCGCGATCATCGCCGAAGTGAAGCGACGCTCGCCCTCCAAGGGGACGATCAACGCGGGGTTGTCGGCAGGCGAGCAGGCCGCCGCGTACGCAGCCGGCGGCGCCGCAGCGATCTCGATTCTCACCGAGCCCGTGCACTTCGGCGGCTCAGGTGATGACCTCGAGGACGCACGCTCGCGGGTGTCGATCCCCGTCCTCAAGAAGGACTTCCACGTTCACCCGGTGCAACTTCTCGAGGCCAAAGCGCTCGGCGCTTCCGCGGTGCTGCTCATCGCGCGTGCGTTGTCGCCGCAGCTGCTCGCCACGATGGCGACCGCCGCGCGAGACCTGGGGCTGGATGCGCTCGTTGAGATCCGGAGCGAAGAGGAGTTGGAACGCGCGCTGGCGGTCGACGCGCAGGTCATCGGCGTGAACAACCGCAACCTCGAGACGCTCGAGATCGACAGCGAGACCAGCGCGCGACTGATCCCGCTCATCCCCTCGGGTCGCGTCGCGGTCGCGGAGAGCGGTGTCCACGACGCATCGGACATTCAGCGCGCAGCGACGGTCGGCGCTGACGCCGCGCTGGTGGGCTCGAGCCTCTCCGGCTCGGCCGATCCCGCCGCGGCGGTCCGCGCGCTCGCATCCATCCCACGGTGTGGCCGTGGACATTGAGATCAAGTTCTGCGGGCTGACGCGTGTCGAGGATGCGCACGCGGCGGGCGCACTCGGCGCGAGCTTCGTGGGCGCGATCTTCGCCGGCGGGCCGCGACAGCTCACGCCCGAGCGCGCGGCCGAGGTGCTCGATGGCGCCGGTGAGGCGGTGCAGCGGGTCGGCGTCTTCGCCGCGGCCGACCCGCCGTTCATCGCGCACGTCGCACGCACGGCGCGCCTCGACATCGCGCAGTTGCACGGCGATCCGACGGCGGATGATGTCCGCACCGTGCGTGATCAGGCGGGCGTACGCGTGTGGGCGGTGATCCGCGTTGCCGTGGGGGGTGAGCGCAACAGCGGACATGATGTGTGGAAGCGCATCGAAGCGTTGGAGGATGCGGCGGACGGCATCGTCCTCGACGCGTACGTGCCGGGGCAGCTGGGTGGGACAGGCGTCGCATTCGACTGGAGCACCGCGGCGCGTTCGGCGCGCCGCCCGCGCACGCGACTCGTCGTGGCCGGTGGTCTGAACCCGGTGAACGTCGGCGCGGCGATCGCGGCGCTGCGCCCCAACGTGGTGGACGTCTCATCGGGGGTGGAGCGTGAGCGCGGGGTAAAGGATCACGAGCGCATGCGAGCCTTCGTGGCCGCTGTGCGGCACAGCGAGGGCAGGGAATGACCACGGTGACGGAGCAGGACCGGTTCGGCATCTTCGGCGGCAAGTACGTCCCCGAGACGCTGGTCCCCGCGCTCGAGGAGCTGGAGCACGCGTTCGACGACGCCATGCACGATCCGGCGTTCGTCGCCGAGCTGGACGGATTGCTTTCGACCTACGTCGGTCGTCCATCTCCGTTGAGCGATGCGCCGCGGCTCTCGGAGCTGGTCGGGTCGCCGGTGTACCTCAAGCGCGAGGACCTGAACCACACCGGCGCGCACAAGATCAACAACACCATCGGGCAGGCACTGCTCGCCCGGCGGATGGGAAAGCGGCGTATCATCGCCGAAACGGGCGCAGGCCAGCACGGCGTGGCCGCCGCGACGGTGTGTGCCCGCTTCGGCCTGCGGTGCGTCGTCTATATGGGTGAGGAGGACATGCGCCGCCAGGCGCTGAACGTCTTCCGCATGCGCCTCATGGGAGCGGAGGTGATCCCGGTGACATCCGGGACACGGACGCTCAAGGATGCCACAAGCGAAGCGATTCGAGATTGGGTTACGAATGTCACCGACAGCCACTATATCATCGGCTCGGTGGTGGGGCCGGCACCGTATCCACGCATGGTGCGCGAGCTCCAAGCCGTCATCGGCCGCGAGGCGCGCGCCCAGATGCTGGAGCGCGTGGGCCGGCTCCCCGCCACGGTTGTGGCGTGCGTCGGCGGCGGATCGAACGCCATGGGGATCTTTCACCCCTTCGTCGGTGATACGGGCGTGGAGCTGATCGGTGTAGAAGCAGCGGGCGAGGGGCTCGATACTCCTCGGCATGCGGCCTCGCTCTCGCGCGGCCGCCCTGGCGTGCTGCACGGGGCGATGAGCTACCTGCTGCAGGACGATGCGGGGCAGGTGCATCCCGCGCACTCCATCTCGGCCGGGCTCGATTACCCCGGCGTCGGCCCCGAGCACTCCTACCTCAAGGATTCGGGTCGCGCGACCTACGTGTCGGTCACCGATGCGCAGGCGCTACACGGCTTCGAGCTTCTGAGCCGGCTCGAGGGGATCATCCCCGCGCTCGAGAGCGCACACGCGGTCGCGTGGGTGGCCGATCACGCGGGGCGCTGGACGAATGATGCGCCGGTGCTCATCTGCGTCTCGGGCCGCGGCGACAAGGATGTGATGCAGGTCAGCGAGCTGCTTCCCACCCCGCACGGCGCGTGACGACCACCGCGGATCCCACACCGGTTCCGGGCGCCGAGCAGAACACCCCGCCATTCGCACCAGCGGTGGTGGAAGAGATGCTCCGTCAGTTCGCGAAGACGGTTCGCACGCATCAACTCTACCTGCCGAACAATCCCGTCTACCAGCGCGCGATCGAGAGCCTGCGCGCCGCCTTCGAGGCGGTGTGGAAGGAAACCAGCGAGCTGGCGATCGACGTGACCGACAGCGAATTCCGCTGGGCGGGTGTGCCGGTCATGCGCGATGCCTCGCGCTCGGAGAGTCTGCCATGGCTCTTCTTCAAGGACGGTATCCGCGAGCTGCGCTTCATGCGCGGGGTCGAGGAGGAGGAGCTCATCCTGATCCTCGACATCCTGCGTCGCGTGAAGAACGCATCGCCGGAGGAGGACGACCTGCTCACCATGCTGTGGGAGCAGGAATTCCTCTCCTTCCGCTACCGCTTCGTGGATATCGCGCTCAACGAGATCCCCCCGCTCGATGCGAGTGAACCGCCGCCCGACCAGCCGGCGGTCCTCTCGGTGCGCCAGGACGTGGAAGCGGAGCCGGAGCGACCGAACAACATCGTGCGGATGGAGGACTTCGATCCGACGGTGCACTTTCTCGATGAGCACGAGATGGCGTACCTGCGCCGCGAGGTCCAGGCCGAGTATCAGGCCGACCTGCCGCGCAACGTGATCGCGATGCTGCTCGACGTGTTCGAGGTGGAGATGAGCGAACGCGTACGCGAGGAAGTGTGCGAGATTCTCGAGGGCTTCATCCTGCACCTGCTCGCGGACGGCCAGTACGGCGTGGTGGCCTACCTGCTGCGCGAGGCGCGGACGGCGGCGGAACGAGCGGCAGAGGCAACGCCACAACATCGCGACCGCCTCGCCAGACTCCCCGAGCGGCTCAGCCAGCCCGCCGTGCTCCCCAAGCTGCTGCAAGCGCTCGACGAAGCGGAGAGCATCCCGCCGCGTGAGGATCTCGATGCGTTGTTCGAGCAGCTCGGCCCTGCGACGCTGGCGACGGTGTTCGCGTGGATGGCGCGCGCGCACAACGCGGAGCTCCGGGCGACGCTCGAGACCGTGGCGACGCGTCTCGCGTCCGCGCACGTCGGCGAGCTCCTCAAGCTCATCGCCTCCGAGGACGACACGGTGTCGCTCGAAGCGATGCGTCGCGCCGCGGCGCTCAAGACGGCGGCTGCGGTGACGCAGCTCGGGAACGTGATCGCGACGGCGCCACCGCATCTCCGGCAGGGCGCGGCGCGCGCGCTCATGGAGATCGGCTCGCCCGGTGCGCTGCGCGTGCTCGAGGGCGCCGTCGACGACGATGACCGCGAGGTGCGTCTGACGGCTGTCCGCGCGCTGAGCGCCGCCGGACATCGCGGCGCGCTCGAGAAGCTGGCGCAGGTGGTGGAGGGGAAGGCGATGCGCGACTGCGACCTCACCGAGAAGATGACGTTGTTCGAGGCGTACGGCGCCCTGGCGGGAGACGAAGGGATCGACCGGCTCGACAAGCTGCTCAATGTGAAGGGGTTCTTCAGTCGCCGCCCCGATGTGGAAACGCGCGCGTGCGCGGCGATGGCGCTCGGCAAGATCGGCAGCCCGCGAGCGCTCGCGGTACTGGGGCGCGCCTCGAACGAGAAGGACGTGCTCGTGCGGAACGCGATCAACAAGGCGCTGCGCGGAGGGAGGGAATGACGAGCGTCCCACCGTTCGCTACCGCAGATGCCTTCGGCGGGGACGCGTCACTCACCGATCGCGGCGGCGATGCCTTCGCGCGCCAGGCGGGACGCGATCTTCTCCTCGCGTTCTACGGCGCGTTGCGCACGCTGCAGCTCTACCCGCCGGACAATCCGGTCGTGCAGAAGACGCTCGAGGAAGTCGTACGGCTGAGCCGCGAGTTCCTGAACCACGAGCGCGAGCTCGAGGTTCGCGTCTCTGGCGGCTTCGTCTTCGTCAACGCCACGCGGCTCCGCCTCGACCTGGACAACTACGCGAGCTTCAGCCGCATTCGCAGCGTCTTCAGCAAGGCGGGCATCGGCGTGTGCCGAGTGCACGAGGACGTGACGGAGCGCGACTGGATGGTGTTGCTCTCGCTGCTGCAGGCCCCGATCCCCGGCGATCCCCTCGAGCGGTTGCAGGCCATTGCTGCGCGACTGTCCGAGGCGACGGTGAGCGCCTTCGAGCTCGGACCGCCGTCCGAAGTCGACGACGAGCTGCTGCAGAAGGACAAGGAGGCCGCCAAGCGCACGTACGCGCAGTCGGTGTCCGTGACCAAGGATGTGATCAATTCCGTCCGCATGGGGCGCAGCCCCAACATCAAGCGCATCAAGCGCGTGGTGCAGAGCATCGTCGACCAGATCCTCAACGAGGAATCATCCCTTCTCGGTCTGACGACGCTGCGCGACTACGACGAATACACCTTCGTGCACAGCGTGAACGTGTGCATCTTCTCGATCGCGCTCGGCCGGAAGCTGGGGCTCACCCGGCTGCAGCTGTACGATCTGGGAATTGCCGCGCTAATGCACGACATCGGGAAGTCGCGCGTGCCGACGGAAGTGCTCAACAAGCCGGGGAGCCTCACCGAGGACGAGTGGCGCATCATGTGCTCGCACCCGTGGCTCGGCGTGCTGTGCCTCTGCGGAATGCGCGGCCACACCGAGATGCCCTATCGCGCCATGGTCGTCGCCTTCGAGCATCACAAGAAGATCGATCTCACGGGGTACCCGAAGCACATCCGTCCGCGGACGATGAGCATGTTCAGCCGGATCGTGGCAGTTGCCGACTCGTTCGATGCGGCAACTTCCAAGCGTGTCTACATGACGAAGCCCATCTCGCCTGCGGATGTGTTGAAGGAGATGCTCGAGAACCCGCGCCGCGGGATGGACCAGGTGGTGGTGAAGGGATTCATGAATCTCGTCGGCCACTATCCGGTGGGTACGCTGGTGGTGCTGGACAACTACGAGCTGGCGATCGTGCATTCGGTGAATCCGGTGCCCGAGGCCGCGACGCGCCCGATCGTGCGCATCGTGAGCGACGAACGAGGCAACGTGTTGTACCCCGGCCACCTCGTCGACCTGAACGAGCAGGACATCGCAACCGGCGCATACGTGCGCTCCGTCATCAAGGTTGCGGACCCCGACCGCTATGGCATCCGCATTGGCGACTACTTTGTCTGATCCATTCGCGCAGCGCTTCGCTGCGCTCCGCGAGCGGGGCCGCCGCGCGCTCGTCGTCTACATCACCGCAGGGCATCCGGATCTCGAGCGGTCCGTGGACCTGCTCCGCGCGCTTCCCGCCGCGGGCGCCGACATCATCGAGGTCGGCGTCCCGTTCTCGGATCCGTTGGCGGATGGGCCTGTGATCCAGGCAAGCTCACAGCGCGCACTGGCTGCGGGGATGACCTTCGATCGCACGTTGGAGCTCGTCTCGCGCGCCGAGGTCGACGTCCCCGTCGTGCTGTTCAGCTACCTGAATCCGATCTTCGCCGCTGGCCACGATGCGCTCGACCGCGCAGCGGCCGCCGGCGTGAGCGGATTGCTCATCACGGACCTTCCCGTGGGTGCAGACCCCGAGCTCGAGGCGCGGTTCGGCGAGAGTCCGCTCGCCTACATCCGCCTCGTCGCGCCGACCACGCCCCCCGCACGCATGGCCGAGATCGCGCGGCATGGGACGGGGTTCGTCTACCTCATCAGCCGCCTCGGCGTCACGGGCGCGCGCAGCGACCTCCCGCCGGAGCTGCCCGGCACCGTCGCGCAGTTGCGCGGCGCGACATCACTCCCGATCTGTGTCGGCTTCGGCATCTCGCGGCCCGAACAGGCCGCCGCGGTCGCGCGCATTGCGGATGGCGTCGTGGTAGGGAGCGCCGTGGTGCGCGAAGCGGACGCGGACATCGAGCGGGCGCTCGCCCTGGTGCGTGCGCTCAGAGAGGGGATGGACGCGGGGTAGAGGCAGAACGCAGAGAGCAGAAAGCCAGAAAGCAGAGAGCAGAAAGCAGGAAGTGTTGTGAGTTCTGGGTTATGGGTTCTGGGTACGACG
>DASSNR010000189.1:0-9694 GCA_035687925.1 Gemmatimonadaceae bacterium
CAGTTTGCCGCCGGCGTGAAAGTACAATTGCTTCGAGGTGGTCTCGCGCTTGGGTGGCCACGAGTCCCACGACTTCCACGTGTCGTCGCCCGCCTCGAAGGTGATGGCTTCGGGCTCGTGCAGTTGGCCTTCGTCCTTCAGGAAGTGCGCGAACCACGGCGCGAGGATCTTCTCCTGGAAGTACTGCGACGTCGGGCTCCCGAAGGGGATGTCGCCGAGCGTGTCGCCCCGGGCGCGCGACCATCCGCCGTGGTTCCACGGACCGACGACGAGGTAGTTCAGGTGATTCGTGTCGTGCGGCTCGAGCGTCTCGTAGATCTTCACCGGGCCGTAGAAGTCCTCCTGATCCCACCATCCGGCGACGTTGAGCGTGGGGACGGTGACGCGCGTGAGATACGGCGCCGCCGCCTGCTTCTGCCAGAACGCATCGTAGTTCGGGTGCGCGACGTAGTCGTTCCACGTCGGGATCTTCCCGTGCAGATACTTCGCGTTCACGTTGGAGAGCGGCCCGAGATCGAGGTACCACTGGTACGTGTCGTACCGATCGAAGGCGAAGTTCTCGTTCTCCTTGGACGTCTCCATCATCGCGGCGTACTCGAAGCCGTAGCTCAACCGGAACGCGCCGTTGTGATGGAAGTCGTCGCCCAGGAACATGTCGGCGGGCGAGGCTTGCGGTGAGACGGCCTTGAGCGCCGGGTGCGGATCGAGCATCGCCATCACGGTGAGCCAGCCGGGGTACGAGATGCCGAGCATCCCCACTCGGCCGTTGTTGTTCGGCACGTGCTTCAAGAGCCAGTCGATGGTGTCGTACGTATCGGTGCTCTCGTCGATCGCCTTGGGATCGTGATGGTCGCGCGGCGGGCGCTGCATCACGAAGTGGCCTTCGGAGCCATAGCGGCCGCGGATGTCCTGGAAGACGAAGATGTAGCCGTCGTCGGCCAACGCCTTGTAGTAGCCGTGGAGGTTGCGGGCCGCATGCGCGATGCCGTACGGCGTGCGCGTGAGAATGAAGGGGAGGGGCCCGTGCTCACCGCGTGGCACGAAGATGGTCGTGTGCAGCTTCACGCCGTCGCGCGCCGGGATCATCACTTCGGTGAGGTCGAAGCCGGCCGCGGTGTCGGGTTGCTGCGCAGATGCGCCGGCGGCGACGCACAGCAGGAGGACGACGATCAGCGTCGGGGAGCGACGAATGCAGAGGCGGGGCATCGCAGGACTCCGAGCTCGTAACGTAGAGGAGCGGAATTGGCGAGTGGAGCAGGGGGAACTTACCGCGAAAGGGCGTAACGGACCATGACCACCGCGTTCCTCATCCGCTGCACGCATCGGCCGAGGGACGCCCACTCTTCGAGCAGCTCGGCTTCGTGGCGACGAACGAGATGCGATTGACGACGCAGTCGTAGACGCGAGGCCGCGTCGACGCGCTCCCTACCGGCTCACGCGTGTGAACTCGTACTGCAGGTCGGGTGATGCGCCGGAGAGCGGAAAGGCGTGCACCGCCTGAACCGTCACGCTCACGCTGTCCCCGGACCTCTCGATTGAACCGCCCATGCCGGACGTCAGGAGCGACACCACCGCGCTGCTCGAGCTCCACGCATAGCGGCCAGAAGAGGTGTCCGACGCAGTCTGTGACGCGCCATTCGGGTCCCCGTATCGCCGAGTGATGACCATCGTGTACGTGCCATCTCCGCACGGCGGGATCTTATACGTACTCGAGTCCGGACGTGTCACCGTGCCGCTGGTGTCGACGTGCGAGCCGTTGGGGACCTCATGCACGCAGGAGCTCGGCGCCATCCCGCCAGGCGTCGCCACATATCGCTCCGGAGCCGCAGACCCCAGCGTCAGACTCCCCGCGAGAATCGTCGCCTGGATCCCTGCAGAGTCCGTCTGGCTACAGCACGGCAGCGCCTGCCCATTCACCGTCACGAGATCGTACTGGCCGGCAATGCTCCCGCCGTCGGACCCGAACAGCGAGCACGCCTCCAATCCCATCAGCACGACGCCCACCGCCATCACTCGCAGCATCGTCATCGACGCCTCCTTGCTCTATTGAGGAGGCGGGATGCGGGATGCGGGATGCGGGAAGCGGGATGCGCAACAGCCTCGGGGGAGAGGGCTGTCTTCCCACGAGCTGTTCCCGCTTCCCGCATCCCGCTTCCCACCTCCCGCACCTCACCCCGGTCCCAGCACCAGCGCCCCCAACGGCGGCAGCGTCAGGCTCATCGACTGCGGGTATCCGTGCATCGGCACGGGATCCGTCGCCACGCGCGGTGCCGTCGTCACCTCGCTGCCGCCGTAGCGCCGGTCGTCGCTCGAGAAGATGCGCACGTACGTGCCCGCACGTGGCGCGCCGATCCGATAATTCTCGCGCGGCACCGGCGTCATATTGAGGATGACCACACGATGATCGTCTCCGTCACGTCGGACGTACGAGAGCACGGAGTTCTGCCGGTCGGCCACGTCGATCCACGCGAAGCCCGCCGGGTCGGGGTCCATGCGCCAGAAGGGCGCGGCGTCACGGTAGAGCCAGCCGAGCTCCTCCATGAACGTGCGGAACGCGGCGCGCATCGGCTCGGCCGCCAGGTGCCACGGGAGACTCGTGTCGTGATTCCACTCCTGCCACGGCGCGAGCTCCGTCCCCATGAACAACAGCTTCTTGCCCGGACGCGTGTACTGGTAGGTGAGCAGCAGCCGCAGATTCGCGAACTTCCGCCACACGTCCCCCGGCATCTTCTCGAGCAGCGACCGCTTGCCGTGCACCACCTCGTCGTGCGAGAGCGGGTTCACGAAGTGCTCGGTGTACTCGTACAGCATCGAGAAGGTGATCTCGTCCTGATGGTACGAACGGTGGACGGGATCGAGTGAGAAGTACGACAGCGTGTCGTGCATCCACCCCATGTTCCACTTGAAGGTGAAGCCGAGTCCGCCCTCCAGCACGGGCTTCGTCACGCCGCCCCACGCCGTGGACTCCTCGGCCACCATGATGCACCCCGGCTGTTCGATGCGGACGAGCTCGTTCGTCGTGCGCAGGAAGTCGATCGCCTCGAGGTTCTCCCGCCCGCCGTACTTGTTGCGCAGCCATTCGCCGGGGCGGCGACTGTAGTCGAGATAGAGCATCGACGCCACCGCATCCACGCGCAGCCCATCGACGTGGAATTCGCGCATCCAGTAGAGCGCATTGGCGGTGAGAAAATTCCGCACCTCGTTGCGCCCGTAGTTGAAGATGAGCGTGCCCCAATCCGGATGCTCACCGAGTCGCGGATCCTCGTGCTCGTACAGCGCGGTGCCGTCGTAGCGGCGGAGCGCGAAGTCGTCCTTCGGGAAGTGCGCCGGCACCCAGTCGAGGATCACGCCGAGCCCCGCGCGGTGGCACGTGTCGACGAAGAATCGAAAGTCGTCGGGCGTGCCGAAGCGCGCGGTGGGCGCGTAGTAGCCGGACACCTGATAGCCCCACGATCCCGTGAACGGGTGCTCCATGATCGGAAGGAGCTCGATGTGCGTGAAGCCGAGCGCGCGCGCGTGCGCGGCCATCTTGGGCGCGATCTCGCGGTAGCTCAGCCAGCGGCGTCCGTCCTCGGGTACGCGCGCCCACGAGCCGAGGTGCGCCTCGTACACCGCCATCGGCTCGCGCAGATGATCGCGTGTCGCGCGGCTCGCCATCCACTCATCATCGTGCCACTCGAAGCGATCGAGGTGGACGACGCGCGACGCCGTGCCCGGCGGCAGCTCCATCGCGAAGGCGAAGGGATCGGTCTTGAGGCGCAGACGGTTGTCGCGCGTCAGGATCTCGAACTTATAGAGCGACCCCGCCTCCACACCGGGCACGAACAGCTCGAAGACGCCCGAGCTGCCGAGCATGCGCATCGGGAAGACGCGGCCATCCCAGTGGCAGAAGTCGCCCACCACGCTCACACGCCGCGCGTTCGGCGCCCAGACGGCGAAGGCGACGCCCTCTTCGCCGTCGATCGTCTTGGGGTGCGCGCCGAGCATCTGCCAGAGACGGCGGTGCGTCCCCTCGTTGAAGAGGTGGAGATCCATGTCGCCGATCGTCGGCAGGAAACGATACGGATCGCCGCGCTCCCAGCTCGTGCCGTCGGCGAAGTAGAAGCGCAGGCGATAGCGCACGGGGAGTGACACGCCCGGCAGAAACGCCGCGAACAGTCCGTCCTCCACGCACTCGAGCGGAAAGGCCCGCCCCGTCTCGAGGATGCACGCCGCGGCGATCGCATCCGGGTGAAACGTCCGCACGACGACGCCGTCCACATCGTTCACGACAGCCGGGTGCGCACCCAGGATGTCGTGTGGATGCGCGGACTGGCCGGCGAGAAATCGCGCGAGCTCCATCGCATCGAGAGGTGGCAGCGGGAGCACGCGCGTCTCCCTCGGCGCGCCGATGTCCGAGCCCATGATCCCTCCGTACCGCTCGTCTCCTGTGCCGCCGCGCGATGCATTCATCCGGTCGTCTCCTTGGCTGTGCGGTCCTGCCGCCGTTTGGCGGTATACCGCAACAGGATCAGCGAGTACGGTGCCAGCGTGACGCGCCCCTCGTCCACGACGTGGAGCTCCGACGCCGTCACCGTGTTCACGACCTCCAGCCAGACGCCGGTCGCCTCCATGGGCGGGAGCGCGAACGTCTGCTCCGATTCGGCGTTGTTGAGCAGGAGCAGCAATGTGTCGCCCATCACGGGCCGGCCGTGCTCGTCGGTCTCGTCGGACGCCGCGCCGAGGATGAGCATCCCGAGCGCGTGGCTGTTCGCGTCGTGCCAATCGGCGTCCGTCATCTCGTGACCGTCGGGGCGCAGCCAGGAGAGGTCCTTCTTCCCCGTTCCGGTGATGGGACGCCCCGTGAAGAAGCTGCGCCGGCGGAGCACGGGGTTCTCGTGCCGGAGCGCGAACACCCGGCGCGTGAACTCGAGCAGCGCCTTGTCGCGGTCGGTGAGGTCCCAGTGGACCCACGTCGTCTCGTTGTCCTGCGTGTACGCGTTGTTGTTCCCGCACTGCGTGCGCCCCATCTCGTCGCCGTGCGAGATCATCGGCACACCCTGCGAGAAGGCGAGCGTCGCGAGAAAATTGCGCTCGCTCTGGTCGCGTATCTCCTGGATGTGCGGATCCGTCGTGGAACCCTCGGCGCCCCAGTTGCGACTCAGGTTGTCGTCGTTCCCATCCTGGTTGTGCTCGCCGTTCACGTCGTTGTGCTTGTGCTCGTAGCTCACGAGGTCGCGCAGCGTGAAGCCGTCGTGCGCGGTGACGAAGTTGATGCTCGCGTACGGCTTGCGATCGCTCCACTGGTAGATGTCGCTGCTCCCGGAGAGCCGCGACGCGAGCTCGGAGACGCGTCCCGGATCGCCGCGCCAGTAGCTCCGCACCGTGTCGCGATACTTCCCGTTCCACTCGGCCCACCCGATCGGGAAGTTCCCCACCTGATAGCCGCCCGGTCCCACGTCCCACGGCTCGGCGATGAGCTTGACCTGCGAGAGCACCGGGTCCTGATGGATGATGTCGAAGAACGCGCTGAGCTTGTTCACGTCGTACAGCTCGCGCGCCAGGACCGGTGCGAGATCGAAGCGGAAGCCATCGACGTGCATGTCGAGCACCCAGTAGCGCAGCGAATCCATGATGAGCTGGATGGTGCGTGGGTGCAGCATGTTGAGGCTGTTCCCCGTCCCCGTGAAGTCCATGTACATGCGTGGGTTCTTGGGGTCGAGCCGGTAGTACGCGCGGTTGTCGATGCCACGGAGCGAGAGCGTGGGACCGAGGTGGTTGCCTTCAGCCGTATGGTTGTAGACGACGTCGAGAATCACCTCGAACCCCCCCGAGTGGAGCGTCTTCACCATCGACTTGAATTCATCCACCTGCTGACCGCCCCACCCCGTGGCGTAGCGCACGTCGGGGGCGAAGAAGCCGATGGTATTGTACCCCCAGTAGTTCGTGAGCCCGAGCTCGGCGAGTCGTCGATCGACGGCGAACTGCTGCACCGGCATGAGCTCGATCGCGGTGACGCCGAGCGAGTGCAGGTGATCGATGATCGGATCGGAAGCGAGGCCGAGATAGGTGCCGCGTACGTTCTCGGGGACGTCCGTGTTCAGCATCGTCATCCCTTTCACGTGGCACTCGTAGATGACCGTGCGGTTCCACGGGATCCTGGGCAGCCGATCGTCGCCCCAGGTGAACGCGGAATCGACGACGATCGACTTGGGGACGCCGCCCGCACTGTTGGTGGTGCTCATCTCGAGATCTTCCTGCGGGCTCCCGACCTTGTACGCAAAGAGCGCGTTGCTCCACTTGATCGTTCCGCTGATCGCCTTGGCGTACGGATCGATGAGGAGCTGGTTCGGGTTGAAGCGGAGCCCCTGCTCCGGCGTGTATGCGCCGTGGACGCGATAGCCATACAGCTGACCCGGGCGCACGTCGGGGAGATAGCAGTGCCAGATCTGATCGCTCCGCTCGCGCATCGAGACCTTGAAGGACTCGGTGGCGTCGTCCGGATGAGTGAAGAGACACAGCTCGATGCTGGCGGCGTTCTCCGAGAAGATGGCGAAGTTGACGCCTTCGCCATCCCAGGTGGCACCGAGGGGGTAGGGGTTACCGGGCCAGACGCGCATGTGCGGGATGCGGGAAGCGGGATGCGGCACGGCGTTGTCATTCCGAGCGCAGCGAGGAATCCCGGGCCGGCGAGAGGCGGTCGTCATTCGTGATCCTGGTGCGTGTCGGGCGTGAGTGCGAAGAGCGCGGCGGTGAAGGGGGCGATGGTGGTGTGCCCGGCGTGCGATCCATCCGTCGAGAAGATGCGCGTCCAATGCGCGGCGCCGCTTGTCGATGGCAAGGGGAGTGCGTGCGCCTCGCCATCCACATTGAAGGCAGCGCATAACACGCGGCCCTCGGGCGGCGTCAGCTCGAGTGTGAGCCACCTCTGCTCGGCGTCCCACTGCACATTCACCTGAGCACCGCCGGGTCGCAATGCGGGCTCGGTGCGGCGCAGGTGGAGGAGATCGCGGTACATCGCGAGCAGCTCGCGGCGCCACGGTTCGCGGTCGAGCGCGGTGCGGTCGAGTCTCGAGTGCGTGAAGGTGTCCTCCGCGGCTGGATCGGGGACGCGATCCGCCCAGCCGAACGATTCGAATTCCTTGCGGCGGCCGGTGCGGACCGCGTCCACGAGCTCGGGATCCGTGTGGCTCACGAAGTACTGGAACGGGTTCGTCTCGCCGTATTCCTCTCCCATGAACAGCAGCGGGACGTACGGCGAGAGCAACAGCAGCGCCGCAGCCAGCTCGAGCTTCTCGAACGGAAGGAGCGTCGAGAGCCGCTCCCCCGCCGCGCGGTTCCCCACCTGGTCGTGGTTCTGGATGCACACCACGAAGTGATCGGCGCTCACGTCAGTGGCCGGCGCGCCGTGCCGGCGACGACGATACCGTGAGTACACGCCGTCGTAGACGAAGCGCCCGGCCATCGCCTTGGCAATGTCGCGCACGCCGTCGTACCCGATGTAATACCCCGCGTGTTCCCCCGTGAGCGCGACGTGCACGGCATGATGGAAGTCGTCGGTCCACTGCGCATCCATCCCGTAGCCGCACGGCGGCTCGCGCACGAGCGTCGGATCGTTCAGGTCGCTCTCGGCGATCACCGGCACCTGGCGGCCAAGCATCGCAGCCTGCTCGTGCACGCGCTCGGTGAGCTCGCGAAGAATATGGATCGCGCTGAAGTCGAAGATCCCGTGCACGGCGTCGAGGCGCAGCGCGTCCATGTGATACTCGGTGACCCAGTAGAGCGCGTTGTCGATGAAGAAGCGGCGCACCTCATCGCTGTCCGGTCCATCGAAGTTGATCGGCTCGCCCCACGGCGTATGGTAGCGCTCGCTGAAGTAGGGCCCGAACGCGCCGAGGTAGTTGCCCTCGGGGCCCAGGTGGTTGTAGACGACATCGAGCGCAACGGCGAGACCTTCCGCGTGCGCGGCGTTCACGAGTCGCTTCAGGGCATCGGGACCGCCGTAGCTGTTCTGCGGCGCGTAGAGGTCGACGCCATCGTATCCCCAGTTGCGCGCGCCGGGGAACTGGGCGACGGGCATGAGCTCGATGGTGGTGATCCCGAGCTCGCGCAGCTCGCGCAGATGCGGGATCACGTCGTCGAACGTGCCGCCGCGCGTGAAGGTGCCGACGTGCAGCTCGTAGATGATGAGATCGGGCATCGCGAGCCCGGTCCACGCATCGTCGCTCCACGCGAAGCGCGAGGGATCGACGATGCGCGACGCACCGTGCACGCCCGCCGGTTGGAAGCGACTCACGGGATCGGGGAGCTCGCGGCCGTCGTCGTTCAGGATGTACGCGTAGTCATCGCCTGCGCGCGCCCTATGCACGATCCCCTCGAAGACACCGCCCTCTGTTCGCTCGAGCACGTGATCACCCGTCGCGGAGCCGGAGCGCAGGCGCACGGTCACGTGCTGGGCGTTCGGCGCCCACACGCTGAAGCGTGTGTCGCCGCTCTCCAGAACGTTCGCACCTCTGGCGAGGGACCACGGTGCCGCGACCGAGCCCCGCTCCGCTGCCGCACCCCGACCGCTCGGCGTCATCTCTCAATGTATGCGTGCAAACGGAGGGCCGGGCGCTGCATGTGGGTGCCGTCGTGCCAGCTCGTCCCCCTCACAACAACTTCGCGATCCCTCTCAGAGGCACCCACACCCATTCCGGCCGATTGTTGAGCTCGTACGCCAACTCGTAGAACACCTTCTCCGTCTCGAACAGCGTGAGCAGCGCCTGCGTATCGTCGCGCGTGTGCGAGAGGAGCACGGGCGACTCGGGCGATGTCTTGCCGGCGTGCAGATAGCCATCGAGAAACGCGGTGCGTGCGTCGCGCTCCCAGTGCGCCGAGCGAATCTCGACGGTGGGGTTGACGGTCTCTCCCGCGACGTCGCGTGCACTCATCGACGCCACGTACGCGAACGATCGGACCATCCCTGCCACGTCGCGCAGCGGACTCACTTTCGCGCGACGCTCGGCCAGTGGCCGCGCCGGCTCGCCCTCGAAGTCGATGACGAGGAAATGACCGTCGGGCGTACGCAGCACCTGCCCCAGGTGATAGTCGCCGTGCGTGCGGATGCGCATCCCGACGTCGTCGCCGATCGCGCTCACCATCTCCGTCACGCGGTCGTCGAGCGCATCGCGGCGGCCGAGCAGGGCGCGGGCGGCCGCGGTCGCGCGCGGGTCGAGCGCCTTGGCCTGCACGCGCGACTCGAGCAGCTCGAGCGACCTCGCCATCGTCGCGCGCGCATCGCGGGCCCACCGCTCGAGATCGTCGCCAGTCGCGCGCTCCGGCGCAAACGCCGGATTTCCGGTGTCCGACGCGAGCGCCTCGTGCATCGCGCGCGTCACACGACCCAGTCGCTCGGCGTCGCCCGCAAACGGATTCCTCGGTGCCTCGCCCTTCGCGCGCAGGTAGTCGCGCGCCGAGCGGAGCGCGTAGTCCCACGCATCCTGTGCGCCGGGCACGAAGCGCTGGAGCATCCCTGCTACGCTCGGCGCGCCGTCCCACTCGAAGGTGATGACGCCCAGGAGCGCGGGTGTGCCGTGGAAGTTGGTGCGCGTGGTGAGGAAGCGCCCGATCTCCACATCCGGATGCTCGCCGGGCTCGAGGCGGCGGAAGAGCTTGAGGATCGCGTGGTCGCCGTAGACGATCGACGTGTTGCTCTGCTCGCCCGCGATCACGC
>DASSNR010000149.1:0-3649 GCA_035687925.1 Gemmatimonadaceae bacterium
CCCCTCGAAGTTGTAGAAGCGCCGCCCGTGCAGGCGCACCCAGCCGAGCAGCACGCGGAGCCAGAGCGGACCGGGGACGGCGCGCGCGTGCCGCGAGAGTGGCGCCAGGCCCAGGGTGACGTACGTGGCCCCCTGCGCGGCGAGCGTGCGCATGGCGGCATCGATGAGCACCTCGGCGGTCCCATTGGGTGCGCGATACCCGCGCACGAACTGCTCGATCAGCCACCCGTTGCGCGCGGGCACCGGCGACGCGACCAGGAAGCCGACCGGCTCGCCGTCGCGTACCGCGACGAATACCTGCCGGTCATAGAGCAGCGCGAGCGTCTCCGGCTCCACGAGGAAGTGGAGCGGCGGCAGCGGCCGCGATGCGAGCCATTCATCCAGACAGCGCTGGAGCTGCGGGTTGCCGGTCGCACGGTCCGCGGACCACTCCTCGACCGCGACCCCTTTGTTGCGCGCGCGATTGAGCTGTGCACGCACCGAGGCGCGCGTCGCGATCATGTGCGGCCAGCCGCGCGGGTCCCAGCTCGGCTGCGCACCGAGCGCGATCATGCTGTGCGACGACTGCCTCTGGTACACCGACTCGAGCCGCGCCTCGGCGCCGAAATAGCAGACGCGCTCTCCCGCCGCGCGAGCCGCGCTCTCGAACTCGGCGGCCACCGCCGGCAGCCGCTGCCGCTCGCACACCGGGGCGCCCGCCACCACCCGCACCCCGTGCCGCGCGACGAACCCGACGACTGCGTCGGAGCGTGCCGTGTACCAGTGGCTGATCCCCGGATTCAGGATCTGATACGCCGTGGCGTTCCATCCGTAGCGCAGCACGAGGGCGCGCGCGCGGAGCAGGTCGTCCGCGCGGGCGCCCGCAGCAGCCGCGGGGCCGCCGGTCCGCGCGTGCGTGGGGAGCGTCATCGCCCGCTACCTGGCCGAACGCCGTGTGTGCGGACGGAGCGGAGTGCCACCGAGAGCCATGCCTCCATGAAGTGTCAGGATGCGGCCGGCGTCAACAACCATGCCTCGCCGTACCGAGCACTCACCAGTGCCCGCTCACACGATGATACGCGGGGAGCATGCGTCATGCGTTATACTCCGCACCACAACACGCACAATGAAATTACTTCTGGAGGCACATACATGACCGCCCCGACGTCCGCCGATCCCAGCACCGGCTTTGCCGCCCTCGGACTCGACGAACGACTACTGAACGCCCTCACCGAGCTCGGGTACGAGGAGCCGACTCCCATCCAGCGTGAGGCGATCCCACCGCTGCTCGCGGAGCGGGACCTCCTGGGTATGGCCGCCACGGGCACCGGAAAGACGGCGGCGTTCGCGCTCCCGATGCTCCAGCGGATCGCGAGTGGCGCGACGGAGCGCGGCGTGGTGACGGGGCTCGTGCTCGTCCCCACGCGCGAGCTCGCGACGCAGGTGGCGCAGGCCATTCACCGCTACGGGCGCGGGATCGGCGTGCAGGTGCTCCCGATCTACGGCGGCCAGTCGATGCCGCAGCAGCTACGCGCACTGAAGCGCGGTGTGGATGTGGTGGTGGCGACCCCCGGGCGCGCGCTCGACCACATTGATCGGGGCACGCTGCACCTCGATGCGGTGCGCACGGTGGTGCTCGACGAGGCGGACGAAATGCTCGACATGGGGTTCGCGGAGGATCTCGAAGCGATCCTGTCCGCGCTTCCCGAGGAGCGGCAGACCGCGCTCTTCTCCGCCACCCTCCCGCCACGGATCTCGGCCATCGCCGGGCGGCATCTGCACGATCCGGCGCAGGTGCGGATCGCGCGTGAGCCGCTGGAGGCCGGTACGGTACCGAAGGTACGGCAGACGGCGTATGTCGTGCCGCGCGCGTACAAGGTGGAGGCGCTCGGTCGAGTGCTCGACATGGAGCAGCCGACCTCCGCGCTCGTCTTCTGCCGCACGCGCACGGAGGTGGACGAGCTGATGGAAACGCTCAACGCGCGGGGATACCGCGCCGAGGCGCTGCACGGTGGCATGTCGCAGGAGCAGCGCGAGCGGGTGCTCAAGCGGTTCCGGGCCGGTGCCGCGGACCTGCTGGTGGCGACCGATGTCGCTGCGCGCGGACTCGACATCGAGCACCTGTCGCACGTGGTGAATTATGACGTCCCATCGGCGCCGGAGGCGTACGTGCACCGCATCGGGCGCACCGGCCGTGCGGGGCGTGAAGGCGTGGCGATCACGCTCGTGGAGCCGCGCGCACACCGGTCGCTGCGGAACATCGAACACGTCACCAAGCAGAAGATCGAGGTCGCGACCATCCCGACCGTCGCCGACCTGCGCGCGCGGCGCCTCGAGCTCACGCGCGCTTCTCTGCAGGAGAGCCTGCTGGGGGACGACCTCGATGGATACCGCGTGGTCGTGGAATCACTCGCCGACGAGTTCGATGTGATGGACATCGCGGCCGCGTCGGTGAAGCTGGCACTGGAGGCGAACGGAGGGGATCGGGAGGAGCAGGAGATTCCCACCGCGTCGGTGCCGCGCGAGCGCGAAGGGCGCGGGACGCGCGACCGCAAGGGCACTCGCGAGCGCGGACCGCGTGCTGGTGGACCGGGACGGCGAACCCGGCGCGGTGGGCGCGAGGCGCCCGCCTGGGACGTCACGCGCATCTACGTGGGCGCGGGCCGCAAGGCGGGTGTGCGCCCGGGTGATCTCGTCGGAGCGATCGCGAACGAGGTCGGAATCGAGGCCAAGGCCATCGGCGCCATCGACATCGCGGACCGCTTCTCGCTCGTCGAGGTCCCGGAGGAGATCGTCGAGGACATCATCGGCGCGCTGCGGAGCACGACGATCAAGGGGAAGCGAGTGGTGGTGCGGCGCGACCGGATGTGAGGACCGCGTGGGCCAGGGGGTAGCTCCGGGGTGATGGCCCGAAGCTCGCGGGACAGCGGGTCGACTCGTTCGCGTGCCCGGAGGACGTATGCGGTATCTCCTGGTCTGCCTGTCCTTGTTGTCGCTCGCTGGCGCTCCGCTCCACGCTCAACATCTCCGGGACAGGCTCTCCGGGCTGTTCATCTTCGGCCCGGGGGAGGATCCGCTCTTCCTGGCCGGCTCGGGGGACCCGAACAACCCCGCCTCGCTCCGCGTCCATGGGAGTCACTTCGTCCCAGCGGCATCGAGCGGAAACGCGACGATCATCTCCTTCCTCACGAACGCCGTCGGCGCGAACGTCACGCAGATCCCGGTGAGCGCGACGAGCAGCGGATCCACGTTTCGATTCGAGGGCGGCGTGCCCGTGCGGACGTCGCTCTCCCCGGGGCCCGTGTTCGGCGAGCGCGCCCAGACGCTCGGCCGAGGGCGCGTGCTGGTCGGCGCCAACCGCACCCAGATCAACTTCCGCACGCTGCGCGGCGTGGATCTACACGACATCCGTCTCACATTTACCCACGCCAACGTGGACTTCGCCGGATGCGACTCGGTGGCTGGCGGCGACTGCTCACTGATGGGGATCCCGGCGGTCGAGAACGACTTCATGCAGTTCCACCTCTCGCTCGATGTCGACCTCGCCGTCACCTCGTTCTACGTGACATACGGCGTCTTCGATCACGTCGACATTGGAGTCGTCCTGCCTATCGTTTCGACGACGCTGCGTGGGCAGAGCGACGCACAGATCGTCCCCTTCGGGGGGCCG
>DASSNR010000155.1:0-3918 GCA_035687925.1 Gemmatimonadaceae bacterium
GACGAGCACGATGCCGCCGTGTCCGTCGGGCTCGGTGGTGACGTGCGCCTGCGCAATGAAGGGTTGCGCGCGGAGGATGCGCTCGGACTCCGCGCGCTTGCGCTCCGTGCACCGATCGCCCTCGCTCAGGAGCAGGAAGCGCCTGACGACCGACTGCCGCGTGGTCGTGTGGATGGCGTTGGCAAGCCGCGCCGGCGTCTGCCACCAGCGCCCCTGCCGTCCGGCGTATGGCGGCTCCGTGGTGATGTGCACAGCGGTGATGACCTGGCCGTCACACGACGCCGCATGCCTCGGTGATTGTGCAGCGAGGCGCCCCGCACACCCCGCGATGGCGAGCGCCGCGCCGAGTCGTGCGATGCGCCCCGCCGACATCCGACCCGCCGCGCGCGGTCGGATGTGCGACGCACGCACGGCGCGTCGCAGCTTACTTCCCCATGCGGCGCTTGAGCTCCGCGAGTCGACGCTCGGCATCGGCTTCCCGTGCGCGCGCGTCGATCTCTCGCCGAAGTGCATCGGCGTCCGCCGCATCGCGTCCGCTGGTTCCATTCATGGGGTGCATCGGCGCAGCACCAGCGCCTGCACCGGCCGGCCACGTGCCGGCCGCCGCGCCCTGATACTGCGCCGTCATCTCCGCGACTTCGCGTTCCACCAACTCGAGCTCGGCCTCCTGCGCCGCGAGCTTCCGCTCGAGCACGGCCACGCGATCGGTGGACTTCTTCTCGAACTGCGCGGCGACGCGCACCGTCTCCTCATCGTGAATCTGCGCGGCGAGGCGTCCCCGCCGCCGGATCGTCTCCAGCTCCGCTCGCTCCGCGGCGAGCTGCGCGCGCGTCGACTCGAGCGCGCTGCGCGTGGCCTGCAGCCCGACCTTCGCCTCGGCCAGTGCGTCCCGCATCATCGCGAGCACGATACGCCCCTCCGCCGGGGAGGACGCGCGATTCATAGCGTCCCGAATGGACTGTCGCAGCTTCTCGAACACGGAGTGCGGAATGGCCGAGCCATGCGCTTGGCGGCCGGTTGAAAGCTCACGACTTCCGCGGCGTGCGGGCGTAGAACCCGCTCATCACACGCTCGACATCGCGCGACTTGCACTGCGGGCACACGACACGCTTCGCGCCGTGCTCGTCCATCTTCTCACGCTGCGAAAAGTTCGCGTGGCACGCGTTGCAGTGGTATTCGTAGGTGGGCATGGGGGACCTCCTTGGAGTCGTCAGCTCTCAGTCGTCAGTCGTCGGAAACTGCCTCGGGACGTTTCGGTGCGTCTGACGAATGCTGGCTGACGACTGACGACCGACGACTGACGCCCGGCGACTGACGCCCGCTATCCGGTTTGCGGATGGATCATTAGCATACAGACCGCTCACCATCGCGCGCAAGCGTTCGTCACCCCTTGTGTTTCCCTATGCCGTCCGCCCCTATCATCGGCATCACCGCCACCTCCGAGATGATCCGTGACGCGCTTCGCGTGCGCGTGAATGCGTCGTACATTCGAGCCGTGGAGGAGGCTGGTGGCGTGCCCGTCGTTCTCCCGCCGCTCGACTCGCTGGCCGGCGCCAGCCACATGATCGACCGCATGGACGCGCTCCTCGTGACAGGCGGCGAGGACATCGACCCGGCACGCTTCAACGAGCCGCGGCATCCGGCACTCGGCCCCGTGCACGACGCTCGCGATGCGACCGAGATCCAGCTCGTGACGATGGCGCACGAGCGCGCCATGCCAACGCTCGCCATCTGTCGCGGCATCCAGCTGCTGAACGTCGCGCTCGGCGGCTCGCTCATCCAGGACATTCCGAGTCAGCGCCCTCAGGCGCTACCCCACGATCCCGGTGGCGCTCGCGATGCGCGCTCGCACGACGTGGAGGTCGCCCCGGCGTCGCGTCTCGCGCTCATCCTCGGAACCACGCAGCTCGCGGTGAACTCGTTCCATCATCAGGCGGTCGATCGCATCGCCGAGGGCCTCCGCCTCACCGCGTGGTCGAGCGATGATGTCGTCGAAGGCGTGGAGTGGGACGGCACCGATTGGTGGGCCGTCGGCGTCCAGTGGCATCCCGAGGAGCTCGTCGCCACCAACGAGCCATGGGACAGAGAGTTGTTCCGGGCGTTCGTGGAAGAGGCGAGAGCTGTGAGCTCTGAGCTGTGAGCTGTGGGTTGTGAGTGGGGCTATGAGCTCAAGGCGCTCTCGATCTCCGTGCCCATGACCGAGCTCACAGCCCAAAGCTCACAGCTCAAAGCTCATAGCTCTCAACTCTTCCTCCATCTAACCTCATCCCGCACCTGCCGCATGAGGCGATCAGGCGAGTGGTGGTTCGGGAAGAGCAGCGAATCGCTGACGCCGTTGAGCGCCATGCGCAGCGCGCCGAACCGCTCGGCGGCATCGTGGAAGAGCTCCGAGAGTCCATTCTCCCGCGCGAGCCGGTGATCCGCGGCGAGCTGGAAGCCGCGGCGACCGAGGTCCTCGTAGTAGTCGAGGTCCGGACCGCCGCGCCGCCACCGACGATGCTCGATCATGTCGGGGAAGAGCCCACTCACCCAGAGCGCGTAGTTACCAAGATGCTGGCGCACGAGGAAGTTGCGGCGTGCATCGGGATCATCGAGCGCACGCACGAGCGACGCGAGCGTGTCGTACCGTTCGTCATCGCTGTCAGAGATCCGCTCCGCACGCCCACGGATCCCGAAGTGCAAGAGGATGGCGGCCACGTAGTCGGCGAGTGCGCGGTCGTTCTCCCCCACGTTGCGGAGCGCGTGACGAACGATGACGTAGCAGAAGAGCGGAAGTGATGCGCGGCAACCCAGGTGGTTGGCGAGCAGCGCTGCCACGAGCCGCGGATCATCGAGCAACGCGTCGATTCCGCTGTCGCGCAGTACCGCCTCGGCCTGGTCGAGCTCCGGTCCCGAACCACCCGCGATCAATCGCAGCGCAAGCTGCGCATCGTCACGCTCGAGCGAGGCTCGCACATTCGCGAGAATCATCGTCAATTCCCTCCGTCGAGGACGTCGCTGTTCTCCTGCTATACACCGCATGTGCCAACATGCTCACGCGGCGCGGCCTCTTTCTTGAGTTGACGCGCGATGCCGTCGCAGGCAAACAAATCAGCACTCGCCCTCGGAGAGCGCTAACACGATCCTCCGCTCGCTCGGTACGCGCCTTGCGCCGCGATGACTGAATCATCGCGCCCAGCTGCATATCAGGGCCGCAGAGCAGGAGCACTCGTGACGAAATCACGAAACAGGAAGGACCACATCACGACCACGGACAGCGCGCCCGCCAAGGCGCACGGCACCCACGGCAAGGGTGACGACCGCGAGCAACTCGACTCCCATCCACCCACGCTCCCCGGGAGCAACACCCGCGAGCAGGACGACGAATCCCCCGCCGAGCGCGTCGACCCACGCCACGCACACCTGAGCGACGCCGGCTGGGGCAGCTCGGCATCGGGCGGGTCGGTGGTGGATGAGCGGAAGAAGGGGTTGTGAGCTGTGAGCTGTGAGCGGTGGGTTGTGAGTGGGCGATGAGCCAAGAGCGTGCTCGATCTCCGTGCTCATAGCCAAGCTCATAGCCCACAGCTCACAGCTCAACGCTCACAGCTCACAACCGCCTCCCCCTCTCCCCCACCGCCACCCCCACTCTCCAGATGAGCTCCGTCACGCGCGCGAGCTTGTCGTAGTCGATCTTCTGCGGCTCGTCGGTGACGCGGTGGTAGTCGGCGTGCAGGCCCGACGTGAAGAACACGATCGGGATGCCGTGCTTCGCGTAGTTGTAGTGATCGCTGCGATAGTAGATCTGCTCGGGATGCGTGGGGGAATCCCAGCTGCGATCGAAGTAGAAGGGATGGGGCGATGCGGCGTTCACGGAATCCACGATCGCGCCCAGCAGGCGGCTCTGCCCGTTCGGTGCGGCGCGCGGACCGACGATGAAGA
>DASSNR010000208.1:0-3265 GCA_035687925.1 Gemmatimonadaceae bacterium
GCGATCACGTCGTCCCACGCGCAGGTAGTGCCACGCTGCCCACCGGTAGGCGAATGCTCGATCGATCGGCATACCGTGGCGCTGCTCACGGTACCGCCGCTCGATGTGGGCGAGTTCGTGCGCGATCGATCCGGCGTCTGCGGATGCATTGCTCGGGTGGAGTCGATAGGCGACGAGCGGTTCCCCGACCACCGCCGGCGCGCCCAGCTCCGCCAGCCTGATCCACACGTCCCAGTCCGCGAGATGTCGAAGCTTCAGGTCGAAACCGCCGATCGCGAGGAGCACGCTCCGACGCGCGATGACGTTGGACGCCCCCGCCGGTACGATGTTCCGCGCGGGGAGCTGCCGTACCATCGCGTCCGCAGACGGCGGCGGGCCGCCAGCCACGATCTCCAACTCGTCGTTGACCGTCACGCTGCCGCTACACGCCCAGCACCGCGAGAGGCGGCTAGCCGCGCGCAGCTGCGCAGCGAGCTTGTCCGGCGACCACAAGTCATCGTCATCGAGAAACGCGATCCACTCCCCCGTGGCTGTCGCGATACCTCGATTGCGGGCCGCGCTCACGCCCTCGGATCGTTCCTGGCGCACGACGACCAGCCGTGGGTCCCCGAGGCGCGTCAGCGCCTCAGCGGTGTGGTCGCTCGATCCGTCATCGACCACCACGATGTCGAGGTCGACATCGGTTTGCCGCAGTACGCACCGGACGGTGCGACGTACGAGGCCGCTGCGGTTGTGCGTGGGGATGACGACCGTGACCTCTGGCATGCTGCTCTCCCCCGGAACACTCGAGCGCCCGGGACCTACCGATATCGCGCGCGCTCAGTGGCGCGCGCTCACGATGCTGGGTCGCTGTCGATGGAGCCGTCGCAGCGTGTAGGCCGGTGCGGCCACTGCCGCCAGCATACCGTAGCCGAGCGCACGGAGCGGTCGCCCTTCGCCATGCCAAAGTGCCGCCGATCGGTACCAGTGTTCCGTGCGATCGCGGTAGCGTTGGCCCACGGTCGGATGGTACGCAGCCGAAAACCGCTCCCACGTCAGTGTCTCACCGCGATCCGCCGCCGCCAATCGTGCCTGAACGAAGCGCGCGTACATGTTCACGCGATCGCGGTGTTGCGCCATCGCGCTCCCCGGATGGATGCGATAGGACCCGAGGACAACGGGGACACACGCGATGCGTCCGCGCCGGGCGAGTCGCGCGAGGAAGTCGAGGTCCTCGGCCTCACGGAGCGAGGCATCGAATCCGCCGATGGCCGCGAATGCGTCGCGACACACGAGCACGCACGATGAGATCGGGAACGGCGCAAGCTCACCGCGCGCGATGCGCCGCATATCATCGGCATCGACTGTCTGCCCCGTCTCGCCAAGTGTCCGGCCGGTGGATGCGACGTACCGCATGAAGCACCCAACCGCGACCACGTCGGGGTGCTGGTCGAGGAACGCGAGCTGAATCTCGAGCTTGTTGGCATCCCACACATCATCCGCATCGAGCAACGCGACGTACGGCGCCGCCGCCGCCGTCGCGAACCCCACGTTGCGGGCGTGGGCACGACCGCGGTTGGGGCCGGTCATGATTCGGACACGCTCGTCCTGTACCGCGCGAGCGATCGCGAGGGTCGTATCGGTCGATCCATCATCGACGACGATGAGCTCCAGATCGCTCATGCTCTGCCGGAGTACGGATGTCATCGCCTCGCGCAGGAACCGCTCGGCATTGAAAGCGGCGATCAGGACGCAGACGCGTGCGCGCGCGTGCCTCACACGACCCAGCCCACACGGTCGGCGATGGCGTGCTCGAACGCCGCTCGCAGTGTATCGCGTGCCGCTGTCTGGTCGAGGAGCGGTCCACGTGCATGCATGTCCGCATGTCGACTGAAATACGTCATGGCCTCCGCCATCCGCTGCACCGTCGTCGTGACGGTGCCCGGTTCGATGAGGGCCACGCGGAAGCGATCCGTGGCCGCAGCGGCAATGGTGCGCGCACCGCCGTTGGCCAGGACGATGACCGGTGCCCCGAAGAGCATGGCCTCCGCAAGGGAGAGGCCTCCCTCCTCGCGGAGCCCCGGGAACACCACGGCTGCTGCCTTGGCAAGCCGCGCGAACACTTGATCGCGTGGCGTCCAGCCATGAAAGCGCACCCGATGCTGAATCCGAAGCCTGCGCGCGAGCTTCTCGAGCGACTTGCGCTCAGGTCCATCCCCCAGGACCAGCAATGTGACATCGTCGGGGGTGTGGGCCAACGCGTGCAGTGCCAATCGAACACCTTTGCGCGCTTCGAGTGCGCTGACGAGCAGCAGACCAGAGCGATGCCGAGGCGCCGGCGCGGGATGCGCGGGCACTTCGGTGAACATCGCATGGTTCAGCACGCGCGCCTTCGTCAGGAGCGCATGTGGGAGGCGACGCTGCGTCGCTTCATTCTGAAGAAGGGCGACGGTTGCTCTCCGCCATGTGTCGCGCGTCGCGGGGAGCCACGACAACGCGCGCACCGTGAACAGGTCGAATAGCTCACCAGCCACGCCTCGCCAGCCGAGGAGCGGCCAGAGGGCGCGCGGGGTGGTGACTGCTCCGCCCACGGGTCCCCACACGCAGGGGACACCGAACCGCGCGGCGGGAGTCGGGAGCCAATAGGTGGAGTACGTGACGTGATGCGTGACATCGAACTGCTGTTGCGGAAAGCGTCGCACGACGACCCGGTGTGCACGCCGCAGCCAGAGCAAGTACAGCGCGAACCATGTCACGCGGTGCTGCTTCGCGAGTCGGGCCCAGCCCGGCTCCGGCACCTCCACGAAGACAAGGCCAGGGTCTGGATGCGTGACCTGCCAATGCCGAATGTGAGGACCGTGCTCGGGGCCGACGAGTACGACGCAATCGGCGAACTCGGCGACAGCACGAACCACCGCCCATCCTGCGCCCGGCTCCGAGCCGGCGCCGGGCTCGCACGCATACGCGAACACAAGGACGCGAGGTCTTCGATGCGTCTCCGGCTCCGCCACTGCAGGCGCATCGCGATGCGCGTGCGTGTCGATCACGGCTCGCTATAGAGGCGTGCGTCGAGGAACGACGGTGCACGCGGCGCGCTCTGCGGTGTAGTGAGAAAGGCCTGCATCGCATCGCGAATCGTCGTGCGGAGATCGTACCGGGGCGCCCATCCCAACGAGCGTAGCTTCGAGATGTCCGGCGGTAGACGGTCGCTGTCCTCGTAGCCAGGGCCGTAGAACGCATCCCCGCTGATGTCCACTACCTCTGACACCGGTGGCGTCCCAGTGAT
>DASSNR010000217.1:0-2090 GCA_035687925.1 Gemmatimonadaceae bacterium
AAGGCCCAGCGCGCGAAAGTGGACGCGAGTTGTGCGGCGCGACACGCTCTGTGTGGACCGGACCGCTACCGTTCCGCCGAAGCTGATGATGCTCTCGATGCCGAGCGGTGCGCCTCCACCTGCAGCACCTCGCCATCGCCCGCTCCGGTCCATCGCCGCAACTCCACCGCATCGGGCGTGATCCGCAGAAACGTGGGTTGCTCGAGCCACGAGCCCGCGTTGGCGTAGACACCACCCTCGGCGCTCCGCTCGAGCGTCGCCACGTGCGAGTGCCCGTACACCACGAGCTCCGTTTCCGGATGCGCGCGCAGGTGCGAGAATGCGACCGCGCGCAGTCCCGCGCCGCCGTCGCGTGCGCGATGCACTCGGCTCGCGTCCGAGCTCCCGTGCGCGAGCCGACTTCCCCAATCCGGATGAAGCCAACGGAATGCGCGGACGGATGCTGGATGCCGCAGCACGCGTCGGAGCGCGCGGTAGCGGCGATCCTCGACGGCGCGCAGCCCGTCGCCATGCTCCACGAGTGCGCGCCAACCGCCGAGCGCGCCACTCCACGCTCCCATGTGGTACTTCAACCCCACCTCGGACGACAGGACGCTCCCGCCCCAGCAGTCGTGGTTTCCAGCGATCATCAGCACGGGGACACCGGCATCGCAGAGCGACGCGAGCGCGCTCAGCGTTCGGAAGTACCCCCGTGGAATCACGTGCTTCCACTCGAACCAGAAGTCGAACAGGTCGCCGTTGATGAGCAGCGAGCCCGCCTGCTCGCGCACGTGGCCGAGAAATGCGACGACCTGCCGCTCGAGCGCCGTCGAGGCGGCGCTCAGATGCGTGTCGGAGATGACGTAGCAGGGAGACGCGAGCATGCGCCCATTCTAGCGTGCCGTCGCGCCTTTACAAAGACCAGGCGAGCGCGCATGTTGCCGGCCGATGTATTCGACATGTCACCCATCCAACCCATGCGCGCACCGGCCCCCGTTTCGCCCCATCCTGTGAGCGCGACGGCATCGTCCATAGAGTTCCGCGTCCGCTACGCGGAAACCGATCAGATGGGCGTCGTGTATCACACGAACTACCTCATCTGGTGCGAAATCGGCCGAACGAATCATCTGCGGACACTCGGCGCGAGCTACCGCGAGATCGAGGAGAGCGGGATCGGGCTCGCGGTCGCTGAGGCGAGTATTCGCTACAAGGCGCCGGCTCGCTATGATGATCTCATCCGGGTCGAGACGACGCTCAGTGCCGTCAGCTCGCGATCCGTCACCTTCGATTATGTGATCTCCCATGCGGAAACCGGAGTGCAGCTCGCGACCGCGCGCACCGCGCTCGTCTCGATCGATAAGACGGGGCGCGTGGTCATGCTGCCGAGCGCGCTTCGCGCCGCGTTGGCGTCGGGCGCGGCGTAGCCTCCCGTTCGCGCTTGCGCTCGCGCTGACGATCGCCTGCGCTCCGCGCGTCCGCACGCACAGTGCGCTCCCCGCTTCGACAAGCGCGCCGCTGTCCGAGGCGGAGATCCGGACCTACGCGCAACTCCTGCAGATGGCCGACGCGCGTCGACTCGATACCGCGCTCGTGCACGATGCGCTGCGCGCGCCGTCCAGCGCCTTGCGCGCCGCTGCCGCTCGCGCCATTGGCCAGGTGCACGGCGATGCGATGGCGCCGTTGCTGCGCACGCTCGTTTCGGATCCCGACACGGCTGTGGCGGCGAACGCGGCCTTCGCACTGGGTCTCATGCCGCGCGATTCCTCCTCGGTGCCTGCGCTCACGTCGGCGTTGGGCGCGCCGGACCCCGTTGCCGTCGAGGCCGCATGGGCGCTGGGGAAGATCGGCACACCCGCGCGGCCGAGCATCGAGTCCGCGCTCGCGTCCGACTCGATCCGCCCATCGGTCACGCGACAGTTGCTCCTATCGGCGACGATGCTCCGCCCTGTTCCCGTCGCGCACGTCGTTCGCTACCTGCACAGCCCCGATGCCGAGCTCCGGTGGCGTGCGGCGTACGCCATCGCCCGCCCGTACGTGGCGGCGGGGGTGCGTCCGGTGCTCGAGCTGCGGCACGATCCGAATGCGCTCGTCCGCGCGCAGGTGGCTCGTGC
>DASSNR010000231.1:0-7539 GCA_035687925.1 Gemmatimonadaceae bacterium
AAGCGGCACGTCACGAGCCCTCGGCGCTCCGCCTCGCGCACGCGATGCACGAAGGGCTCGAGCACACCGGGTCCCGTCCCCCACGTGATGTGGAAGCGCGGGACCGAGTTGCCCGGGCCCGTGGCGAGATAGCCGCCGCGCTCCGCCCACCCGACCACGGGGAAGAAGCGAATACCCCGCGTGCGGAGCCACGCGCGCTTCTCGCCCGCCGCCCACGCGACGTACGTCTCGGCCCATCGTTTGGGCCAGTGATCCTCTTCACGGTCGAACCCCGCCGTCCCCATCCAGTCCTGCAGCGCGAGCTCGTACGAATCGCGCACGCGGAGCCGCCGCTGCTCGGGCGAGCTCACGAGGAAGAGCCCTCCGAACGACCAGAACGCCTGCCCGCCGAGCGACTGCTCGGGCTCCTGATCGACGATGATCACGCGACGGTTCGCCTCGGCGAGCTCGGCTGCGGCGACGAGACCGGCGATCCCCGCGCCGACGATGACGACGTCGGTCGTGTCAGTGGGCATGAGAGGTCATGGAGGGGCACAGGTGCGTGTCATCCCGAGCATGTTGTCAATCCGAGCATGTTGTCATTCCGAGCATGTTGTCATTCCGAGCGCAGCGAGGAATCTCGGGCGGCCAGCGAGATCCCTCGCTGACGCTCGGGATGACAACCATGCGCTCGGGATGACAACCATGCGCTCGGGATGACAACGCTCGGGATGACTCCGATCCCTCGGGTGCGACATGCGCGTTAAGTTTGGGCATGGATACCGGCCGGCCGCAAACGCTGGGTGAGGAGATCGCGAACAGCATCACGCACGGCGTGGGATTTCTGCTGAGCGTCGCTGCGCTCCCGATCCTCATCGTCATCGCCGTCCGTCACGGTGACGCGTGGCGCGTCACCGCCGCGAGCATCTACGGCGCAACGCTCGTGCTCCTCTATGCGGCGTCCACGCTCTATCACGCGCTGCCAGGCGAACGCGTGAAGGAGGTGTTCCGCCGGTGCGATCACGCGGCCATCTACCTGCTCATCGCGGGCACGTACACGCCCTTCATGCTCGGCCCGCTGCGTGGCCCGTGGGGGTGGAGTCTGTTCGGCGTCGTCTGGGGACTCGCCCTCATCGGCGTCGTCTGCAAGGGCGTGCTCGGTATTCAGCTGCGATACGTCTCGGCGGTGCTCTACGTCGCCATGGGGTGGCTCGTGCTCGTGGCCGTCGCGCCGCTCGTGGAGCATGTCGCGGCGCCCGGTGTCTGGCTGATCTTCGCCGGCGGCGTGCTGTACACTTCCGGCGTCGCGTTCTACCTGCTCGATCGGCGCATCCGATTCGGCCACATGGTGTGGCACCTGTTCGTGCTCGCGGGGAGTGCCGCACAGTTCTGGGCGGTGCTCGGGTACGCGGTCCAGCGGGCGATCATCTGAGCGCAGTGATGCGCCCCACATGCCCATCGATCCCCGGTGCCGGCTGTCGCTCGACGTGCGGCGGACGCAGACTGTCGAGGCATTCGTCGCCAGAGTCACATGCCGCCGGCGTCGAGGTCGAGATCCACGACGACGGGCCGATGATCGGAGGCTAGCGTATCGGGCACGCGTGCGGCGCGCACATGCAGCTGCGGCGACACGAGCACGTAGTCGATGCGCTCCCGTGGCGCATCGGCGGGGTAGGTGAAGCCGGCGTCCGCGCCGTGCACCGCTGCCCACGCATCGCGCAGGCGATGGAGGAGCGGTTGGATCTCCTCGGCGTCCGGCGATGCGTTCATGTCGCCGAAGACGAGCGTCGGTCCGGTGGACGCGTCGATGTAGCGGAGCATCTCCGCCACCTGCTGCTCACGCACGCGCGGGTCCTTCCGGTAATCGAGATGCGTGTTGAACACGTGGACGCGCGTGCCGTGCACATCGATGACGGCGTCGAGCAGTCCGGGCATCGGTGTGGGCACCGGATCGGTCACCTGCGTGGAGAGCCGCGTCAGCGTGTCGTCCACGAAGTGCACGATCGGATAGCGACTGAGCAGCGCGACACCGAACTCGCGCGCGGGCGCCGAGTCGCTCGCGCCGGGGAAGTGGTAGATGTGCGCGAAGCGCACCTGCATGCCGAGTTTGCCGCCCAGCGCAGAGGCTTCGTCCACGAAATTGCTCCGCTCGGCCCAGTGGACGTCGACCTCCTGGAGCGCGACGACGTCTGGCGCGGATGCACGGATGGCGGCCGCGGTGCCGTCGAGGTTGCCGTTCCCCGAGCGGATGTTGTAGGTCATCACGCGCAGCGGAACGGAGGCAGTGCGACGGGGAACCGACGCGCACGCCGTCGCGAGCACGGCCGCGATCAGCGCGGTCACGAGGCGCGACGAGTGTGTCGCGTGACGAAGGCGCATGTCGATGTGCAGGTGAGTGATGATGTGGCGAGGTACGAAGTCGATGCGCTGCGTATTCAGCAGTCACGCGGCGCCGAACACCGACGTCTCGATGATCGATGGATGTGCGCGGAGGCGCAAGCGATGGGGCGGGGACACGAGCTCGTGCGGCGAGATGGACGCGTGCGGCCAGAACGTCCGCGGGTCCGCGCTCAGGCTGGCTCGGGCGCCGGCTCCATCACGAGCTGGTCCACGTAGCACCACCCCCAATCCTCGCCCGGCTCGAAGCTCTTCACGATCGGGTGGTGCGTCTGGTGAAAGTGCTTCGTCGCGTGCTTGTTGGGCGAGCTGTCGCAACACCCCACGTGGCCGCACTCCAGACAGAGCCGGAGATGCACCCACTGCGCGTGCATCTTCAGGCACTCCTCGCACCCGTTCGGCGTGCGGGGCGTGACGTTGTGGACGTGGTCGAGATGCGTGCATCGCGTCGCCATCGGTTTGTCCTCCATGACGGTACTCGTCGCCGCGCTCGGCGGATGATCCGAGTGTCGCACGAACGGTCGTGTCGAGCACGCATCCGGCCAGCATTTCCCGTGCACGCAGAGGCTGGGCACGCGACATGAAGCGAAAGTCCCGCTCGTACCCCTCTCACCGGAGCAGACGCGATGAAGATCGGCATCATCGGCGCGGGCCACATCGGCGGCACGCTCACGCGCCGCCTCACGGCGCTTGGTCACGATGTGGCGGTGGCCAATTCACGCGGACCGGAGACGCTCGCCGACCTCGCGGCGGCGACCGGCGCGCACGCTGTCACACCACGCGAAGCGGCGCGAGGACGCGATGTGGTGATCGTCACCATCCCGGAGAAGAGCATCCCGGACCTGCCCAAGGATCTGTTCTCCGGTGTGAGCGACAAGACGGTCGTCGTCGACACCGGCAACTACTACCCGCAGCGCGATGGCCGCATCGACGCGATCGAGGCGGGGATGCCGGAGAGCCAATGGGTGTCGCAGCAGCTCGGCCGCCCGGTGGTGAAGGCGTTCAACAACATCCGCGCGCAGCATCTGATGGAGCTCGGCCGCCGCGCCGGGGATACGCATCGGGTCGCGCTCCCGGTGGCGGGCGATGATCCAGCAGCCCGGGCGGTCGTCAGGCGGCTCATCGACGAGCTCGGATTCGACGCCGTGGACGCCGGCGGTCTGGACGAGTCGTGGCGCCAGCAGCCGGGCACCCCCGTCTACGCGACGGATCTCGACATCGCCGGCGTGCGACGCGCGCTGTCGGAGGCGCGCCGGGAACGCCCGGCGGAGCTCAGCGCCCGCTCGGGCAGCGCCACGACCGCAGCGACGTCGAGTACGACACGTCGAGAGCCGGAGGGCCCGCGGCCGTAGCGAGTGCTGAAGACCGCAGCGCTCGGTGCCGGACCACTGCCGTCACGTCGCGTTCGGCGGCGCGACGAAGCGGCGTGACTGCCGTTCGTAGGCGTGCGCGAGCGCGAGCACCTGCACGTCGGTGCCCGGGAGCCCCACGATCGACACGTTGAGCGCCGGCATCCCGTCCGCGCCGAGCCCCGCCGGCACCGAGACCTCCGGCAGGCCGAGCCAGTTGCCGTAACCGAGCGCGGTGCGGACATCCGGCCAATCGTCGACGGCGCGCGGCGCGTTGAAGGGCATCGTCGGATAGATCATCGCCGTCACGCCCGCCGCGCGCATCGTATCTGCGAGCGATGCCACGACCGTCGCACGCGAACGCGCGAAGGAGCGACCCGCGGGATCATCGAGCATCGGCTTGTCGAGCAGCGGGGCGCACTCCTCGTACGTCGCGGGGAGCACATCGTAGAACGAGCGATAGGCTGCGTACCCTTTGCGAATCGCCGCGCGTGCGTCGCTCGTGCGGCCGGCAAAATAGAGGAGCAGCGCGTTCGCCGTCGGTGCGGGAGACTTCGGATCGACCTCGACATCGCTGCGTGCGTGCGCGGCGTCGGCGAACGCCGCTCGATAGTTCGCGAGCGTGACCGCGGGCGTGAACGAGTCGACCGCCGCGCCCGCGAGTCGCAGGTCGCCCACCGCGCGATCCCAGATCGCGAGCGCCTCGGGCGTCATCTGCGTGCGCGGGACGTGCGCATCCACGAGCCCGAGCCGAACGCCGGCGAGCGCGTCGTCGCGCAGCGCGGTGAGCGACGCGCCGTCCCATGCGCTCGTGAGCGCGAGCGGATCAGACGCATCGGGGCCCGCGATCGCCGCGAGCAGGAGCGCCGCATCTGCTGCCGAGCGCGCGAGCGGTCCGTGCGTGTCGAGGTACGGCCACGTCGGAATCACCCCGTTGCGCGCGACGAGCCCGAACGTCGGCTTCATCCCCACGACACCGGTGAACTGCGCGGGGATGCGATTGGAGCCGCCATCGTCCGTGCCGAGCGCGGCGAACGCCATCCCGCTCGCGACCGAGACCGCCGAACCGGCGCTCGAGCCACCCGGCGTGCGTGTGTGCGTGGGGTCGTACGGATTGAGCACCTGTCCCGTGTAGCTGCTCGTGCCGTTGCCATGGTAGGCGAAGTCGTCGGCCGCCGTCTTCCCGAGCACGATCGCGCCAGCGGCGCGGAGTCGAGCAACCTCGAGTGCATCGCGATGCACCGCATCCGGAAAGAGCCGCGCCCACTCGGTGTTGGAGCCGGTGGTCGGCAGTCCGTTCATGTCGTAGATCGCCTTCGCGAAGACGGGGACGCCATCGAGCGGACCGCGCATGCGCCCGGCGCGCAGACGCGCATCGGCAGCGCGCGCGTCGTCGAGCGCCGTCTCGGAGAGCGCGTCGATCGCGCGCCACGCACGCCCCCCCGTTCGACAGCGCTCCAGCGCGCGCGCGGTGACTTCGGCGGCGGTCCAGTCGCCGCGACGACGGCCGGCCTGATACTCGGCGATCGTGCCAGCGAGCGGATCCGATGCGGTGAAGGTCCACCTGGGAAGCGGGAGCACGGCGAGGGCGGCGAGTTGCGCGAGAGCTTCGCGGCGAGTGAGGGACATCGCGGGGAGTCGGGGACGAGAGCGATGCGGTGCGGCAGCGAGTCACAGAGGGACGGCGCGCCGTGGGATGCACTGCGGGAAAATAGGCGCGCGCGTGCGCGACGGGTCAATGGGCGAGACGCGCAGCCCGAGCGAGACGGCGACCATCGCGGCGCACCTGGGCGCTCGCTCAGTCGCTGCGCAGTGCGACGATCGGGTCGACGCGGGCCGCGCGTCGCGCCGGGAGGTAGCTCGCGGCGACCGCTACACCGATGAGCACGATCGGCACGCCGACGAACGTGACGGGATCGATGGCGCTGACGCCGTACAGCAGGCTGGCGAGCAGGCGGGTGATGGCGACGGAGCCGAGGATTCCGACGATGATCCCGACGAGCGTGAGTGTGACGCCCTGACGGATGACCATGCGCAGTACATCCGCCGGCTTCGCGCCCAGCGCCATGCGGACGCCGATCTCGTGCGCACGCTCTCCCACGACGGAGGCGAGCACGCCATAGATCCCGACTGCCCCGAGCACGAGCGCGAGCGCGCCGAACGCGGCCAGGAGTGCCATCGCGAACCGAGGACGTGCGAGCGAGGTCGAGATGAGATCGGTCATCATGCGGATGTCGCTCACGGGCGTATCGGCGTCCACCGATGCGACCACGCGCCGAAGACTCGCCGCGAACGCGCGCGGATCCGTAGTGGTGCGCACGACCAGCGACATGGGCCCGTCGATCTGCGCTTGCAGCAGGGGACGGTAGAATGCGCTCGTGTGCGTCTCGCTCAGCTGGTCGTGCTTCACGTCGGCGACGATCCCCACGATCGTGGCCCAATCCGTTCCGCTCGGTCCCGCGATGCGCGTGCCGATCGGATCCTCGTTCGGCCAGTACGTCTTTGCGAGGCTCTCGCTGATGAGCACGACGAGCGGTACACCCACGCGATCGGCCGGCGTGAACCCGCGCCCACGGACGAGGTGGATGCCAAGAGTCCGGAGGTAATCCGGGCTCACGGTGGCGCCGGCGTCCGCCAGCGGCCAGTTGCCGGTCTTCGCTGGATTCGGCTGACCGTCGATCATGAAGACGCTGCTGTAATTTCTGCCGCCGAATGGCAGGTTCGTCGTGACCGCGGCCGTGCTGACACCGGGGAGCTCGCCGACACGCTGCAGCAGCTGCGCATAGAACAGCCGACGCTCCACATCCGTGCGATAGCGGAACGTGGGAGGCGCGACGGTGGCGGATATCACGTGCTCGGACCGGAAGCCTGGATCCACTTGCAGCAACCGCCAGAAGCTCCGCATGAGCAGACCGGCCCCAGTGACGAGCACGACCGCGAGTGCGACTTCGGTCGCCACGAGCAGGCTGTTCAGTCGGCGGCGACTGGCGCCCGCACTCGAGCCACGCCCGCCCTCCTTCAGTGCGTCGTGCGCATCGGAGCGACCAGCGCGGAGCGCGGGCACGAGTCCGAAGGCAAGTCCCGTCGCAAGGGCGATGACGAGCGTGACGCCGAGCACCTTGCCATCGATCCCGATCTCCGCCACGCGCGGGGTATCCGCTGGAAGGAGCGCCGTGAGCGTCCGCACGCCCGCGAACGCGAGCCCGAGCCCCACCGTGCCGCCGAGCGATGCGAGCAGCACACTCTCCGTGAGCAGCTGCCGGACGAGACGCCGCGCCCCCGCACCGAGGGCCGTGCGAATCGCAAGCTCGCGCCGACGCGCCGCGGTGCGCACGAGCATCAGGTTGGCCACATTGACGCACGCGATGAGGAGCACGAGGCCGACGGCGCCGAGCAGGATGAGGAGCATCGGGCGAACGCTGCCGACGATGTCCGCCTGGAGGGGAACCACCGTGGCCTTGCGTCCATACGTGGCGGGCATGCTCCACGGAAAGAGCGGGAGCATCTGCGGCGCGAGTGTCGTCACTTCGGCGCGGGCCTGCGCGAGTGTGACACCGGGGTGGAGGCGCGCGATCATGAAGGCACCGGTCGACCAGATCGCGACGCGGTTGGCGGGATCGAGGGCGAGAGGCACCCACAGCCGTACGGTCGCGTTGGGGTAGCGCACGCTCGACGGCATGACGCCCACCACCGTGCGGCTCGTCCCGTCGAGATCGAGCTGCTGGCCGACGATGGCTGGATCGCCGCCGAATCGCGATCGCCACAGCGCCTCGCTCAACACCACGACCGGAGCGTGACCTGGCTCGGTCTCGTC
>DASSNR010000252.1:0-6313 GCA_035687925.1 Gemmatimonadaceae bacterium
CCACGACTACCGCTACTTCCCCGATCCGGATTTGCCTCCGCTCGTCCTCTCGAAGGACTGGATCAAGCAGGTGTGCGACGCGCTCCCGGAGCTCCCGGCCGCCAAGCGCGATCGGTTCGTCACGGAGTACGCGCTCGGCGAGTACGACATCGACGTGCTCACGGCATCGCCTGCGCTCGCCGACTACTTCGAGGGCGTCGCGCGGCAGTCGGACGACCCGAAGGCGGCCGCGAACTGGATCATGGGCGAGGTGCTCGCCGTGCTCAATGCGACCGGGACGGACATCGCGCACTTCCGCATTCGGCCCGCCGATCTCGCGGCGTTGATCCGGCTCGTGCACGACGGCATCGTCAGCCACTCCGCGGCGAAGCAGATTTTCGCGAAGATGGTCGAGACGGGCGACCCACCGAAGCAGATCGCCGAACGCGACGGGCTCGTACAGGAGCGGAGCGCCGATACGCTCGCGCAGTGGGTCAACGAAGTGCTCGCCGAGCATCCCGCGGAAGCCGAGCGCTTTCGGAACGGGGAGAAGAAACTCCTCGGCGTGCTCGTGGGGATGGTGATGCGAAAGTCGAAGGGACGCGCCGACCCGCGCCAGGTGAATCAGTTGCTCTCGGAGCTCGCGGGCGGGTAGAGCGGCTCGGGAAGGTCCGCCGCGAACTTCAACGTGGACTCCGGGAGCGCGAAGCGCCGTCCGGCTTCCTCGGCCACCCGGATGGCCATCCCGCTTCGCTGCGCCTCGCGGCGCACGCGCTTCGCGAGGCGCAATGCCTCATCTCCCGACGGGTCGAGCGCGAAGGGCTCCGACCGATCCGTGCGCTTGAGCAGGTCGAGGATGTAGTCGTACGATCGCTCCATGTACCGCGCGACATCCGTGCTGCCGAGATCGCGGCGGCTGTTGTCGGCCGCGAGCTGGAAGATGCGCTGCCACGACTCGGTGTCCGTCACGTAGACCATTCCGCGGAAGATGCGCCGGTTGGTCCTCGTGCTGAAGATCGTCGGGCTCAGAATGCGATCGAGATGTTCATCCGCCCGACTGTGATCGAGCAGCACCACCTCGCGCGCGCGGCGGCTGAAGGCGGGCCCGAGGTGCGTCTCGAAGCGGCTCTCCCAGTAGCTGTGGCCCAGGCCGGAGAGCATCGCGGTGATGGCGAGGTAGCGCGGCACGAAGAAGTTGTGCGCGACCGAGTCCGCCGCGAGATGCGCGAGGTAGCCGAGTCCGAACGCGCGCAACCGCTCGTCACGCGCCTCCTCGAAGATCTCGAACCCGACGTGCCACGAATGGCAATGTCGTCCCACCGGCGCGTACTTCTTCGCGATGCTCGTGTCCGCCGCGACGGACCCGTACAGGAACTCGTGCGGGAAGGCGGAGAGGAGCTCGGCGACGTGTTGCGGCAGCTGCCCGAGCGAGCGAAGCACCGCCTCGCCGAGGAAGATGTGCGTGCCCGGCGTCCACGCGTGCGCCGTTCCCGGCAGCAGCGCGACGGCGACGATGGCGATGCCGAACAGCGCGAGGACGTGCAGCCCGCGTCGGCGCGCACGCGGTGCGCGTGCGACGTCCGGCCTGTGTGCGGCGCGCGGATCGCCAGTCGCGCAAGCGTCAGCGAGCACCCGATGCGCGGCGTGGAGCCGAAGCGCTGCGCTCAGACGCCCAGCCGCCTGCGCTGCCGGCGGATGGCCTTGCGCAGATCCTTCACTTCATCCGCCACGACGTCGTCGATCGCTTCGCGTGCCGCCGCGAGCTGGTCGCCGAGCGATGCACCGATCTCCTCGATCGGCAGGTGGTCGAGCAGCGAGGATGCGCGGCCAGCGACTTGTTTGAAGCCGCGCCGGCCGTATCGTGCCGCACCCTTGCCAGCCATGCGCACGAGTGCCCGTGCATCCCGGCGACGCGGCGTGCGCTCGCGGCGGATCAACATCATGAGCCCCGCGCCGGCGAGCACGCCAATGATCGCGGCGCCCAGCAGGTCATAACCGTCCCGCTCGCCCGCGTCCTCCGCGCCCCGGCCGGACGCGCGGCTCCGGCTTCCGCGCCGCGCGTGTGTCTTCGATGTCGTCGCCATCGTCGATTTCCTCCTCGAACTTCTCGTCATCTGCGCCGAACGCGAGCGCCGCCGCGGTCTCGTCCCCGATCGACGCGGCCACGGCGCGCACGCCGCGCACGGTCGCTGCCGCGGAGACGATCGCGTCCTCCGCTTCGTTTCGGACTACGCGAACGAGGGCGTCGAATTCCCGCAGGCGCCGCTCGGCGACCGCCAGCGCGTCGCGCACGCCATCGTTCGCGGATGTGATCGTATCGCTCAGGCGATGGACATCGGTGCGCACCGTCGTCACGATCTCGTCCGCGTTGTCCGCGATCGAGCGCAACCGATTCGTGACCGGCCCGATGTCCGTGGAGATCCGCCGCATCACATCATCGAGTTGGGCGACGGTGTCGCGCAGCTTGAGCCCCGCGGCGACGAGCACGGCCACAACCACGAGCAGCAGGATCGCGATGATCAACGTCGAGATGCCCGCCATGGCCGCTGGCCACGCAACACCGGCGGGGGCCTGGAGCACTCCGAGGATGACGGGCGACATCATGACTATCATGCGCAAGGCAACGCGAAAGGGTACACGGCGAGCAACGCTCCGACGCGACCACCGCGCTCGTGCCGACGTGCAAGGATGACGCCAGCCCGAGACGCGCCGCTGCTCACTCCTCCGATTCCAGCTCCGGTGCGAGCCCGACGACGCGCGACACCGGCAGGGTAAAGACGATTCCCGCACCCGGTGCGTCAAGATCGCCGCACACTTCCTGAATGAGCGCCACCGCCGCGTCCACCTTGCCGTCGTCGATCACGCTGAACACGGTCTGATTGGTGGGACGCGACCGCGCCGTGAGCGATCGCAGCCCGGCGAAGATCGGCACGTCGTGACTCAGCACACGTCCCATCCCTTCGCTGTTGATCACGGTGGCACCGGTGATCCCTAACTCCACGAATCCCGCGAGGATGTCGTCGAGCCGCTCTTCGTGGTTGATGACGGCGATGAGCAGTTGCATGCGGGCGTGAGCAAGGGGTGGAAACGGCGTAGCGTATGCGCCTTGTACGGCACTGTCAAGCAGGCAACCGCTTGACTTGGGTGTGTCGTTCTGGGCATCCTTCGCGCCTATCCCTCCATAACCCCCCAGATGGCTGCACCCCAATTCATCGTCGAAGGCGGGCATCGGCTCGCCGGTTCCATTCGTCCGGCTGGCAACAAGAACGCCGCCCTCCCCATCATCGCTGCCGCGCTGCTCACCGACGAGCCCGTCACGCTCGAGAACGTCCCACGCATCCGCGATGTCGAGACGCTCGTCGAGCTCATCATCACCCTCGGCGTCCGCGCCGAGTGGACCTCCCGCAACACGCTCGCGATCCACGCGAAGGAGATCTGCAGCGACGTGCTCGACCCGCAGCTCTGTGCGCGCATTCGCGCATCGATCCTGCTCGCGGCACCACTCCTCGCGCGCCGCGGCCGCGTGACGCTCCCGCCGCCCGGCGGCGACGTGATCGGCCGCCGGCGCGTCGACACACACTTCCTCGCGCTCGAGCAGTTGGGCGCGACGTTCACGGCGAACAGCGAGTTCCAGCTGAGCACGTCGGCACTTCGCGGTGCGGATGTGTTTCTCGACGAGCCGAGCGTGACTGCCACCGAGAACGCGATCATGGCGGCCGCTGCAGCGGAAGGGACGACCGTCCTCCGCAACGCTGCGAGCGAGCCGCACGTGCAGGATCTCGCGCGCTTCCTCGCCGCGATGGGTGCGCGCATCGAGGGCGTCGGCACGAACTGCATGACGGTGCACGGCGGCCACACGCTTCACGGCACGCGCTACGCGATCGGCCCGGACCACATCGAGGTCGGCTCCTTCATCGGGCTCGCCGCCGTCACCGCGTCCACGCTGCGCATTCCCGATGCGGGCGTCGAGCATCTCCGCTCCGTGCTCATGGGATTCGAACGACTCGGCATCGAGTGCCAAGTCGAGGGGGACGACCTCATCGTCCCGGCCGAGCAGCCGCGTCAGATCCGCAGCGACCTGGGCGGGCACGTGCCGAAGCTCGAGGATCAGCCGTGGCCCGCGTTCCCGGCGGACCTCATGTCCATCGCGATCGTCACCGCGACACAGTGCAACGGACTGATTCTCATGCACGAGAAGATGTTCGAGTCGCGCATGTTCTTCGTCGACAAGCTCATCGCGATGGGCGCGCGCATCGTGCTCTGCGATCCGCACCGCGCGCTCGTGGCTGGCCCATCGCCGCTCCGCGGCGCGACGGTCGAGTCGCCCGACATTCGCGCCGGGATGGCGATTCTCCTCGCCGCGCTCAGCGCCGAGGGGACGAGCACGATCAACAACGTCGGGCAGATCGAGCGCGGCTACGAGCGTGTCGACGAACGGCTCCGCGAGCTCGGCGCCCAGATCACGCGAGTCGACGGCAGCGCGCGATAGGATGCTCGCGGGCTGCGAAGCGATCGACGACTTCGCCCCGTTCGGCGTGCAGGCGTTCGTCACGGGGCGCGCGACGGGGAGCTTCAACACGTCCGTCGCCGCGCCCGTCGGCGAGGTGATGGGGCGGTGGTATGCGCTTGTCGACGACCTGGCGGCCACTGCGCCGCGCTTCGCCAGCGCGCGTCAGGTGCACGGCGATCGTGTGGTCGTGCACCGCCCGGGCTGGGACGGCTGGCTCCGGGTCGGGGCGGCCGATGGCCACGTCGCGCCCGAACGTGGGACCGCGCTCGCCATCACGATCGCGGACTGTGTCCCGATCTTCATCGCGCACCCCTCGGGCGCGGTCGCGCTCCTCCACTCCGGGTGGCGCGGCACCGCCGCCGGGATGCTCGACCACGGCATCGAGGCGCTCGCCGGATGCGGCCTCGCCACGCGCGATCTCGCTCTTCACCTCGGCCCCGCCATCTGCGGCTCGTGCTACGAGGTGAGCCCCGATGTCTACCGACAGCTCACCGGCACGTCCGTCTCGCATCCAACCTGCGTGGACCTGCGCGCGCTTCTCGCCGCGCGCGCCGAGGCACTCGGCGTCCGGCAGATCACGACGAGCCGATACTGCACGCGCTGCGACAACGACCGCTTCTACTCGCACAGGGCGGGAGACAAGGGAAGGCAGGTGGCGGTGATCGTCGGTTGTAAGCTGTGAGCTCTGAGCTGTGAGCTTTGGGCTATGCGTGGGTTCTGAGCACGGAGATCGAGAACGCCTGTAGCTCACAGCCGAACCCACAACCCAAAGCTCATAGCTCAGAGCTCACAGCCCACTCTCCTTGACTCTCCCTAAGTCCAAGTCTAGATTCATCATCGGTTGCCCTTCGCTGCTGGCGGCGGGCAGGAATGTGGGGATGCCGCCCCACATTTTTTGTTATTATGGCTTGTGATGCAACGTGAACGACGCGTTGGAACAGCTTGTCGCTGCTGAGCTTGATCACCTGGGCTTCGACCTGGTCGAGATGCACACGGGCGGGTCGCGCGCGCGGCCGACGCTTCAGGTGCGGATCGACCGCCGTGACGGCCAGCCCGTCGCGGTTGATGATTGCGCTGTGGCGTCGCGGGCGATCGAGGCGCGGCTGGACACGGAGCAGCCTGTAGGCGAGCGGTACGTGCTGGAGGTGTCGTCGCCCGGTGTGGAGCGCGCGTTGAAGCGCCCAGCCGACTGGCGCCGCTTCGTGGGGCAGCAGGCGAACGTGCTGAGCCCCGTGCTCGGCGGACGCCAGGAGGTGGAGATCGTCGGCGTGGACGGTGAGCCCGATGCCGAAGTCGTGACCGTTCGAACGGCGCGGGGCGAAGAGCAGCGGATTCCGCTGGCCGAGGTTCGTGAAGCTCGGCTGGCCTTTCATTGGTAAGCGACGGACAGCAGATAGGGAGTGCCCGATGGTCAGTTCCGGCGACATTCTGAGCGCGTTCCGCGAGATCGCGAATACCAAGCAATTGGATCGCGCGGAGCTGCATGCGCTGTTGGAGGACGGGATCCTCGCAGCGCTCGCGAAGCGGTACGGGCCCAACGTGGAAGCCGACATCAACATCGACGACCAGACGGGGCAGATTCAGATCATCCGGCTGCGCTACGTCGTCGCAGAGGTCACCGACTCGAGCCGAGAGATCTCGCTCGAGGAGGCGCGCTTCTACGATGAGGATTACGAGATCGGCGACGTGATGGAGGAGGATGTCCCCTTCGCGGACTTCGGGCGCACGGCGGCGCAGGCGGCCAAGCAGCGGATCATCCAGCGCGTTCGCGAGCGCGAGCGGACCCGCATCCGCGACGAGTTCGCGGGGCGTGTGGGCGAGCTG
>DASSNR010000267.1:0-5601 GCA_035687925.1 Gemmatimonadaceae bacterium
ATTCTTGCGAACACGCAGGGCGACCTCGACGCCGCGCTAGTCCACTATCATCGGTCTCTTGATGCTAGCCGCAGCATCGGTGACGAGCAGGGCTGCGCGATCGCGTACCACAACCTCGGCATGGTGAGCGCCGATCGTCAGCTCTGGGATGACGCGGAGCGATATTTCTGCGAGAGCCTCGCGATCGCGGAACGGAGTGGGGATGTTCGACTCCGAGGCGCGTGTCTCCTTAGCCACTCCGAAGTACATCTTGCGCGGCAGCATTACGACCTTGCACGGCAGAGCGCCGAGGCCGCCCTGAGCATCTTCGATCAGCTCAGCGCGCAACTCGACAAGGCCGATGCGTACAAGGTGCTTGGCATGGTGTACCGGGAGACGGGCCGCCTTACGCTCGCCGAGTCGCGTCTCCGCTCGGCAATCGAGCTAGCAGTAAGCACCGGCTCCGTCTTGAACGAGGCCGAGAGCTCCCGCGAGCTCGCCAAGCTCTACCAGCTGATGGGCCGCAACCAGGAAGCCCTCACCCTTCTTACCGCCGCCCACCGTCTCTTCGGCCGCCTGGATGCCCGCGTCGATCTCGTCGACGTCGCCGCCAAGCGCGCGAATCTCGAGGAGACCTACCTCGCTGTCGTCCGCGACTGGGGTCAGTCGATCGAATCGGCGGACAGCTACACCTACGGCCACTGCGAGCGCGTGGCCGATTACGCGATCGACGTCGCGCGCGCGCTCGGCTTCGACGACGCCGAGCAGACCACCATCCGCTTAGGTGCGTACCTGCACGACCTGGGCAAGGTGCGCGTGCCGCACGAGATCTTGAACAAACCCGGCGCACTGACGCGGGAAGAGTTCGAGGTGATGCAGATGCATCCAGTGTGGGGGATCGAGCTCCTCGCGACCGTCGAATTCCCTTGGGACCTGAAGCCGATCATCCGCTGGCACCACGAGAAGTACGACGGCTCGGGCTACCCGGACCATCTCCGCGGCGACGAGATCCCGCTCGCGGCGCAGGTGATCTGTATCGTCGACGTGTACGACGCGCTCACCACGACGCGCAGCTACCGCGGCGCGCTCGATAAGACTGAAGCGTTGCGGCGGATGCACGAGTCGAAGCACTGGTGGCGCCCGGATGTGTTCGAGGCATTCATGCGCACGGTGGGGGCGGCGGAGTCTCTGGCCGCATAAGGGCGCGGCGCCCGCGCGCTATCGCACGAGCAGCGTGATCGCTGCGTGCGGCGGGGCGTCGAACGCGACGGCTTCGTTCTCGATCTGTGCCGGCGCACCGACCGATTCGTCGAGGCGCGACCATCGCGCCTCGTTCACCGGGAACCCGAAGCGCCACCGCCCGGTCGTCGGCTCGTCGGATAGGTTCACGCACCGCACGACCATCCACTCCGCATCCTCGCTCTCCTTGCACGCGGAGAACGCGAGGGCGTTGCCTTCGAGCGTGATGCCGCGCAGCGGCGCGGGGATCGCGAGCGCCGAGCGAAGCGTGGCACCGGTCAGTGGCACGAGCACGTCGTCGGCAGCGCGCTCGATCGCGTCGATCGTCGCGAGGTTGCGCGTGCCATGGAGCACGATCGCGAATGCTGCGGCGAACGGACCCAGGCATTGTGCCTCAGGCGTGGACACGGGCCACCCGGCGTGCCCAGGGCGCTCCGGTAGATCGTTGCGCGACAGCTCATCCACGGCGCGCACGAGCGTGATCGCCACGTCGCCGGCATCCGTCGCCTCGTACTCTGCGAGCCCGTCACTGATAATGGTCGCGCCGTCGAGATCCGTTGAGAGTGTGACGTAGCGATGCAGCGGCGCAGTGGGCGGCGGAAGCTCGATGGCTGCCGCCTGCTCCGAGACCACAATCGCCTCGCGGAGCACCGGACCGAACGATGCGTCCGCGTGCACGTCACCATGCGCAACGCCGGTCGCGAACACCATGCGCAGTCTGTGATCGCGCGCCGTGTTGTCTCCCGTCACCGATAGACGAAGGAAGGGCGCACCGGCATCGAGCGTCAACGTGCACTCGAGGACGATGGGGACGAGATCGCCTGACCGGCCCGCGCGATTGCTCGTCGCCGGCACATCCACTCGCCACGATGCCACGAGCTCGCCACGCAGTGGGCCCTCATGCCGCAACTCGGCGCCGAGGAAGCGCGCCGACGTCACGATCGGGATGATTGGCGAGTGCGTGTACAGATCGCCGGCGTCGCCGACGTCCTCGAAGCGGAGAAGCGACGGGATAACGCGACCACGGATGCGATCGTGCAGTCGCACGTCGCCCTGTTCGCTGATCTCGACACGGAGCGGGTCGTTCTCGAGCCACGTCGCACCAGCGCGAACGCGCTCGGGCGCGGGCGTCGGCATCGCGTGGTGCGTGCCGTCGCTCGCGCTGCGTGGTCGCGGATCCGTTTCCGTCTCGCGCTCGACGCCGCCGAGCGTCTCGATGGGTAGTGCACGCACGCCGTAGCCATCCACGGGCTCGACCCAAGCGGCGACGCGCGCGACATCGACCAGATCATCATCCGGATAGTGCGCGGGCGATTCCACTCTGTCGTGCCGCACGCTGTGCTCGAGCAGTTGATACGGGACGCGGCCCTCGTCGAGCTGGATATGTGGCGGCTCGACGTCCACCGGTGGAGCGGAACCCGAATTCGGCCCCACCGGGACATGCTGGCGGAACGTGCACACCTCCAGCTCCGCGACGCCGCCACGTGCGCGTGGGGCGCGATTGCGCACGACCACGATGGGCCGCCACCGATCGGGCGCCGTGCGCGCCCCGATCGCATCGTGGCCGATCAACTCGAGAACGGCGTCTTCACGAATTCCGCGCGCCTGCGTATCAGCGTCGTCCAATCGAGCCGACATCGCGCGCGCCACGTCGTCCGTCGAGCATCCGCACAGCGTATCGTGCGGGTGGCTGAGCAGGAGCGTCTTCCACGCGGCGCGCAGCAGATGGTGCCGCGAGCGCCCGGTGCGCCGCGCCGCGAGCGCAGCCCACGGCTCGGCATCACGCTGCAACAGGCGCTCGGCCATCGCATTCCGGCGCTTGAGTGCGGCACGGGTGGCGAACGTCCCTTGCAGTGCCCATGTGTAGCCGTACGAGCGACGGAGCTCCCCGTGAATTTCAGGAATGGCTTCGCCCGTTGCCGATGCGCGCTGTTCCGCGCGTCGCACGATCTCGCGCGCTGCAACGCCGAGTGAGCCGTGCACGACCACGTCCGGTGCCGCGACATCCGACAGCAGCGCCAGCGCGCGATCGAGCCCGGGCTGCACCGCATGATGATCGGCGCCGTTCAACACGAGAAGCACGCCGAGTCGCGAGCGCGCGGCGAGCTCGTCACGAGCGACCCGCCACCACTCGCGCATCGCGGGCTCGGTGGTCGGAAGGTTGGAGCCGTACTCGTAGCCGGAGCGCGGAAGATGGTGGACGAGCGCGCAACTGCCATCACTCGCGCACCAGCGGAACGTATCGCCGTCGGGCCATCCTTCGCCGCCCAGTCCGCGCCACAGCACGATGAGCGGAAAGCCGAACTGCTGTGCGAGCATCGGCAGCGACGCCGGATGCCCGAACGCGTCGGGCGAGTACAATACCGGTGGCGGCTCGGCACCCAGCTCGCGGAGCACTGCGCGCGCGACGAGGAGATTGCGCACGAGCGCTTCGCCGGACGGGATGAGCTCATCCGCCAACACGTACCACGGCCCCGCCTCGATCGAGCCCTCGCGCAGCCGCGACGCGAGTGCATCGCGCCGCTCGGGTCGCACCGCGAGGTAATCGTCGATGACGACGGCCTGTCCGTCGAGCAGAAAGCTCTCGCCCGGCGCAGTGGGCCGGGCGAGCACGTCATCGATCAGTGCGACGAGCCGCTGCCGGAACCGCCCCGCCGGGAGATACCACTCGCGGTCCCAGTGCGTGTGGGTGACGACGTAGATGGTCAGCGGCGAGCGGGGCTGCATAAGAAGCGTGGGTTTTGAGCTGTGAGCTCTGAGCTCTGGGCTGCGAGTTGGGCTATGAGCGCGGAGATTCGGAACGCCTATGGCTCATAGCCCGAAGCTCACAGCTCACAGATCATAGCTACTTCCCAGCCTCTCCGCTTCGGTAATAGATCCCGTTGAACAGGAACTTGAACGTCCCGTGGGGCTGAGCGCGGAAGGTAATGCGCGGGCCGAACATCACGAGGCGCCCCTTGCCGACCTGGGCTTCGGTGACTGCGACACCGTTGTCGAGGTAGCCCTGGCCCCATGCCCAACCGCTGCGGAGCGGCGTCGGGCTGTCGAACCAGGCGACCGCGTGGAGCCCCTCGGCATTGGCATCCGGCGCGAGGCGAAGCACGGGATCGTTGTCGAACATCACGTCCACCTTGCCCGCGGTGCCGATACCCGCAGCGAGTGGCTGCGTCGTGTCGACCGCAACCTGCAGCACCGAGCCAGGGACGTAGAACTGCTCCTGCGTAAGCGGCTTCACGGTGCCATCCGGCTTGCGCTCGACGAGCGCGTTGGAGACCGGGAGGCCGAGATCGTAGGCGAGGTTCGCGGAGCTGCCGACGGTGAGGATCGTGCCGCCAGCCTCGAGGAACTGCTTGAGCTGCGGCACCGTCTTCTCGACGGTCACGCTCCCCAGACGATTTCGATACTCCGCGGGAATCTCGTTCGCACTCGGCTGACGGCCGAAGCCACGACGGCCGCCCCGATCGTTCGACGGGATCGCGCCCTCGACGAAGATGAGCACATCGAACTTCTGCTTGAGGTTGCCTGCGTCGAGCTCCTGCGGGAAGACGAGCTGATACGGGAAGTCGTACTGCTCGAGCAACCAGCGCGTCCATCCGGACGGAATGGAGCCGCCGTACTCATCCCAGAGCCCGATGCGCACGGGGTGCATCTTGAACGACTGCACGACGGGGCGCGACGGCGCGGCGACGAAGTCGACGCCGAGCTGCTGCGCCATCGTGCGGAGCATCGATGTGACGGATGACGATGCGGGGATGTAGAAGGTGCCCTGGCCGAAGTGCTGCCCCTTCACCGTCACCGGCGCCTCGAGCCAGTAGACGTCGTGCTTCGCCTGCAGGAGCTTGTTCACGGCGATGAATGCGTCGTTCGTCTCGTGGCTCAGCAGATAGCCGGAGCCGCTGCCGGCCACCCTCCCGGGAGGCGGCGCGAAGAGCGTGTCGAACGGCTGGAAGGGACCGTCGAAGCCATCGAGCACACGGTCGAAGTGCACACCCATCTGATACGCGAGCGTCCACCCCGTCATGTCGTACGGCGGGATCGGTGGGCCGCCTGGATAGCGGAAGTCGTTGGGGTAATCCTGCGGCTCGAACATGTCGAGGATGTGCGGGCGGAAGGCCTGATCGGTCTTCACGACGTACGAGCCCGCGGGGTAGTGCTTGCCATTCACCGTGAAGGGCGCCGTCGCCTTATCCACCGTGACGCCGTTACGAATGAGCGTGTTGACGAACTTCGTCGCGCTCAGGAAGTCGGGCTGATCGGAGGGGATGATGTAGCCGCGTGGATCGCGATTCTCCGGCTTGTGCAGCATCGCGAAGTAGTTGGACGGAATGCCTCGACCAAACGGCGCCGCCGCGCCACCCGCGCGTCCGTTGCCACTGCTCGCAT
>DASSNR010000291.1:0-7244 GCA_035687925.1 Gemmatimonadaceae bacterium
GATCGCCATCGCGATCGAGAACGAGTCGCACTCGCTCCCGATGCTCCGCAACGCCGGCGCATTCGCGCTCAGCATCCTCCCCACCGGTGCGCGCCAGCTCGCTGGAAAGCTCGGTCGCTCCTCAGCGAACGTCCCGAACAAGCTGGAGGATGCACCGTATCACGCCGCGCCGATCAGCGGCGCCCCCGTGCTCGATGAAGCGACAGGGTGGCTCGACTGTCGCGTCGTCTCCGAGCAGCCGAGCGGCGATCACGTTCTCGTCGTCGCCGAAGTCGTGGAGGCCGGCGTGCAGACCGACGCCGAGACGCTGACGCTGCGGGAGACGGGGTTCAGGTACGCGGGGTGAGCGCGGCAGTGAGTCAGTCGGTCAGTAGGTCAGTGGGTCAGGAACGGCTCGTAAGCCTGTCATCCCGAGCGTCAGCGAGGGATCTCGCTGGCCGAACGAGATTCCTCGCTTGCGCTCGGAATGACACCGTGCAGCACGAGATTCCTCGCTGCGCTCGGAATGACAACCGTTCGAGCTTTGTCCGACTCACTGACCCACTGACCGACTGACTCACTTCTCTACCGCCTCTCCATCGCGTCCCGGATATCGAGCAGGATCTCGAAGTACAGTTGCTCGCGACGGTAGGCGAAGTCGAGGGTGGCCATCTGGGAGGTATCGTTCGAGGCTTTCGCGCGCTCGAAGGCTTCCCGGTACATCTCGTCGAGGTTGGCCAGGATGCGGTCGCGGGAGCGGGTCATGCGAGTCTTCTCGAGAGCTCGTGGAGTGAGACGGGGGAGATCATCATCGGTGGTTGCGCGCGGTCGCTCGCCAGGCTCGAGGAGGAACCGCTTGGCTGCGTCCATCGCGGCGCGCCGGCCGAGGGGATTGGGCATTGAAGCGAGAAAAAATCTTTGAGCGCGACCGGTATCGGTGCGTGTACTGCGGCCAGGTCTTTTCGGCCGAGGAACTGACGGTGGATCACGTGCAGCCGCGCTCGCGTGGAGGCGACCGCTCTGGTGGCAACTTAGTGACCGCGTGCATGGGCTGCAACAGACTCAAGGGACGCGACCGGCTGGCCACCTTTCTGGCCACGAATCCGGCGGCGCGGCGCAACTTTTTCCAGTACGCGACCGCGGTGTGGCCGCGTCATCTGCGCGCCGTGGAAGAAGAGATACGCGCGGCCGCACGGGATGGTGCGAAGCGCCAGCTTGACGACGACCCAATGGACGACGCAGAGGAGGACGAGGACGACGATGACTGAGCCGATTGGACGGACGCGGTGGGCGATCCCGGAGGGGTACATCCCGGGGTGGAGCACGGGGACGGGCGAGGACCTGAAGAGCCACGATGCACTGTGCGTCCTCAACGCGGGCGAGCGCGATGCGACGCTCGAGGTGACGATCTTCTACGTGGACCGCGATCCGGCGGGACCGTACCGCTTCACCGTGCCCGCGCGCCGCACGCGGCACTTCCGCTTCAACGAGTTCCGGGACCCCGAGCCGATCCCGAAAGCGACGCCCTATGCGAGCGTCATCGAGTCGGACGTGCCGATCGTGGTGCAGTACACGCGGATCGACACGCGGCAGGCGGAGAACGCGCTGCTCTCGACGATCGCCTTCGGCGGGGATCGGTAGCGGTGAGCGGGAATCGGCAGCGGCGAGCGAGGCGCAGTGCGCCGCGTATCGCTTGACTACCAGCGGCTCACGAGCGCGGGTAGCTTTCACGGTACCTGAAGGGGAGTAGCTACGCGGGCCACTTCATGACTCGCGCCGCCGGATCGTCAGGACTGCGTCCACAGGGCGCACGGTCCGGCAGGGTCGATGCAGACCAGGCGAGACCTTCGCGCAACTCGATGCGCGATGGCTCGCCTTTCGCGCATCCGGACCCCGTGAGGAGGAGTCATGAATAACGTCAAAGTGTTCGTGCTGATGGCCGGGCTCACGGCGTTGCTGATTGCGCTGGGGGCGGCGTTCGGTGGTCAGAGCGGGCTCGTCATCGCGCTCGTGTTCGCGGTCGGCGTGAACTTCTTCATGTACTTCCAGTCGGACAAGCTCGTGTTGCGCGCCTATCGAGCGCGTGTCGTCTCGCAGGAAGAAGCGCCGGAGCTCTATGCGCTCGTCGACGAGCTGAGACAGAAGGCAGGGCTTCCCATGCCGACGCTCGCCATCGCGCCGCAGGCGCAGCCCAATGCGTTCGCCACGGGGCGCAATCCCGAGCACGCCGTCGTCTGCGTGACGCAGGGGATTCTGCAGACGGTGAATCGCGACGAGCTGGAGGGCGTGCTCGCACACGAGCTCGGCCACGTGATCAATCACGACATGCTCCTCCAGACGATCGGTGCGACGCTCGCGGGGGCGATCAGCAACCTCGCGCAGTTCGGGTGGCTCGCCGAGATGTGGGGGATCGGTGGACGGAACGACGACCGCGGCGGGAATCCGGTGACGGCGCTGCTCATGATCATCGTCGCACCGTTCGCGGCGATGCTCATACAGTTCGCGATCAGCCGGCAGCGCGAGTACAAGGCCGACGCGACGGGCGCACGCATCACCAAGCAACCGCTCGAGCTGGCGAGCGCGCTGCAGAAGCTCGACGCGGCGTCGCGCCGCATCCCGATGCAGGTGTCGCCCTCGGCGGCGTCGCTCGCGATGGTGAATCCGCTCGCCGCCTACAACTCGTTCGTCACGCGGCTCTTCTCCACGCACCCGCCGACGGCGGACCGCGTCGCGCGGCTCGATCGCATGGCGCAGGAGATGCGCGAGGTCGCGTCGCCGGTGGCTCGCTGAGCTGATCGAATTGGAGAGTGCGGGGACGTGGCGCCGATCGTCAGCCACCTCCCCGCGGCGCGAGTCGATGGAAGACCGCTTCCTCCACGATGCGTCCGGCCTTGAGATGCTCCATGACGATCCGCTCGAGAAGCTCCGGCGTCACTCCCGCGTACCACACCCCTTCCGGGTACACGACCACGATCGGTCCACCGGTGCACACGCCGAGGCACGGCGTCTCGCCGCGCTTCACGCGTCCCGGCCCGAAGAGCAGCCCCGCTCGATCGAGCAACGTCGGAAGGAGCGCGTACAGCTCACGTCCCCGCCGATCCGGCGAGCAGAATCCGCCGGTGCAGATGAGGACGTGGCGGGAGTAGGGGTCCATCGTGGGGGACATGGGCAGCTGAAGTGTGTGTGATAGTGGGTCAGTGGGTCAGTAGGTCAGTGGGTCAGGAACTGCAGAGAGGAGAAAGAGAGAGGAGAACGTAGATCAGCTCCTGGGCAGAGCGCTTTCATCCGATGGTGCTTCTCCTTTCTCTTCTCTCCTTTCTCCTATCTGTCGTTTCTGACTCACTGACCCACTGACTCACTGACCCACATATTATACCCCATGCCCCACCTCACCCTCCCCAGCGGCATCACGGTGTCGGCGGTCGATGCGGCGCAGCCTACGGCGCGGCCGCCGATTCTGTTCGTGCACGGGATGTTCGGCGGCGCGTGGTACTTCGACAAGTTCCAGCGCTGCTTCGCGGAGCGCGGGTACTCGAGCTACGCGCTCGACCTGCGCGGGCATCACGGGAGCCGCGCCGTGGCGGACATCGGGAACGTGTCGGTGCTCGACTACGTGGAGGATGCGCTCGAGGTGGTGCGCGCGATGCCGCGTGCGTCGAACGGCGAGCGGCCGATCGTGGTCGGGCATTCGATGGGCGGGCTCATCGCGCAGAAGGTCGCGGAAGCTGACGCGGTCTCGGCGGCGGTGCTGCTCGCGTCCGCACCACCGCGCGGGATCCGCGTGCTGAGCGTCCGGCTCCTCCGCCTGGCGGGGACGTTCGGCGTCCCCGTCCTGCTCTCGCGCGGGCTCTACCCCAAGCCGTCGGACGCGGACGAGCTCGTCTTCAATCACATCCCGGTCGCAGAGCGTGCGGGGCTCTTCGCGCGCTTCGCGCCCGAGAGTGGACGCGCGGCGCGCGAGCTCGCGTTCAGCACCATCCCCGTGGATGCGCGCAAGGTGCGATGCCCCGTGCTCTCCATCGCGGCGACCGACGATCACATGGTGCAGCCGCGCGTGGGGCTGGCGATCGCACGCACGTACGGCGCGCTCTATGAGGAATTCCCGAACCAGGGGCACTTCCTCGTGTGGGAGCCCGGCTGGGACGCGGTCGCGCGACAGGTGCTGAGCTGGCTCGACGCCCTCACCCTCGGCGCATGAAGATGGCGAACAGCAGCTCGAGCGCGATGAGGGCGATGATGGCGAGCTCCAGCGCCTCCGCGCGCGCAGCCTGCGACGCCGCGTTGAGCATGGAGTAGGTCTCACGGATGATCGAGAGCTTCCGCTCGATCCCGGCGCGCCACACGCGGCCGCGGAAGCTCTCGAGGGCCGCCGTGTAGATGCGCGCGAGATACACGTCGTCCGTCACCTTGAGCGAATTCTCCACGCGCTCCACGAGCTCGGTGGTGTCGGCCACCAGACGCTGCAGGTCCACGAGCAGACGCGAGTAGCGCGGCCGCAGGAGCGCGACACCGCGCGATGCGCGCGCGATCCGGTCGTACATCGCGGGGAGCTCATCGTCGAGCACGGCATCGTACACGCGAAGCTCGAGGAGCTGCGCGTTCGCGAACTCCAGCACGTACTGCACGTCCACATCCTCCGCGTGCGGCTCGACGATGAGGGCGCGCTCCCACGTGACGATGGCCAGATCGTCCGCGAAGTAGGAGAAGCGGTGCGGGAGCAGCACATGCCGCGCAGCCGGCGACAACGACGGCGGCTCATGCAGGAGCAGCGGGACGACGTCCACATCGTGCACGATGTCCGCCGGGAGCTCCGCGCCGGTGGCGTCCTCCAGGCGCGTGATGCGGAAGATGACGTAGTCCTCGGTCACGGGCGCGACCATCGGTCGCTCGATCGACGGCGCGATGCGCTCCACGAGGTCGCGCAGCTGCCGCTCGACGATCGGCGTCACCTCGCGCGCCGACTCGATGCAGCCGCCGAACACCGTGAACTCCTCCCACGGAATCCCGGGCGGTGCGGGGAGCGTGACGCGCAGCGAGACGACGCCGAAGTCGAAGATGCGCGCCGAGACGTCCGCGGCGATGTCGCGCCCCGCGATCTCGATGTGCTCCGTCCCAATGATGGCCGTGAGCGGCGGATTCCGGATCTGAATGGCCTGCGCCTCGCCGCGCCCGAGCCGGCCGCGCTCGGGCGCGCTCGGGGCGAGCAGCTCGGCTACGCGATCGAGGTGGATCTCGTAGCCGACATCGTAGAGGCGATAGATGATCGCCGTCCCGGTGACGCGCGCCTCACGGAGAGTGACGCCAGCCTCCTCACGCCGGTGCGGCCGCTTCGCCCGAGCCGCCGCGGTGCGTGATCGCCGGGATCAACTTCCCTTCCCCCACTTCCTTCGCTGTCAGCCCGACCGCCTCCTTGAGGTCCTCGGCGGCGTGCTTCGCCACATACGTCGCATCCGCGGCGGTGAGCGCGGGCGCGTGTCCGTGCGCGATGCCATCCGCCGGCTGCACACCGACGCCGAACTGGTAGACCATGTGGCCGCCCAGGTACGCGGTGTAGTAGACGAGCGCCGTGCTCGCGAGTCCGAGCGCGAGGTACGGGGCGGACGGTTCGTCGCGTGCACCGCGCCACGTGGCCATCGCCGTCGCGACGGCCGTCGCGGCGAGGTTCAGGTTGCGGTGCGTGATGAGCATGTCGAGCGCTTCGCCATCCGCGTTCACTTCCTGTTGCGCGATGAGCCCGGTGGTCGCGGCGGTCGCGGCACCGGCGGCCGCAATGCCGATGGCCGCCTTGCCAAGGGTCATGAGCGTCCGGCTCCCCGTGAGCCGGCCGAGCAGATCGGCACCGATCGCGATCGGAAGGAACGCGATCGGAAAGTGAACCATGGAGGGATGAACTTCCTGCAATCGCATGGGCATGGATACCTCGCTGTGCGTGTCCCGAACGCCTGCGCAAGAGGGATACCGCACACGCGCGCCGTGAGCCGGAAGCCGCTTGTCGCCTGCTGCGCCATGCTGTACCCTTGCAGCGACCCTACTACATGGAGATCACGCACGGATGCGGATTGGTGTTCCCGTGGAGACTGCACCGGGCGAGCAGCGCGTGGCGCTGGTGCCCGAGAGCGTGAGTCGATTGATCGGCTCGGGGCTCGAGGTGATGGTACAGCGAGGTGCCGGCGCGGCGGCGCACATTCCTGATGCCGCCTACGCTGACGCCGGCGCGACGCTCGTCGACGATCCATGCACGCTGTTCGGCGAGAGCGCGATCGTGCTCAAGGTCCAGCGACCCACGCTCGACGAAGCCGCGATGCTGGCGCGCGGCGCCATGCTCGTGTCGCTCCTGCAGCCCGACGCGAGCGCCGACGTGCTCACGCTCCTCGCGGAGCGCGGGGTGACGGCGTTCAGCCTGGAGCGCGTGCCGCGCATCACGCGCGCGCAGTCGATGGACGTGCTCTCGTCGCAGAGCACCGTGGCCGGCTACAAGGCGGTGCTGCTCGGCGCGACTCACCTGCCGAGGTTTCTGCCGATGCTCACCACCGCCGCCGGGACGATCGCGCCGTCGCACGCGTTCGTGATCGGCGCCGGCGTCGCGGGGCTGCAGGCCATCGCCACCGCGCGCCGGCTCGGCGCCGTCGTGTCCGCGTTCGACATTCGCCCCGCGGCGCGCGAGCAGGTGCAGAGCCTCGGCGCCACCTTCGTCGCGAGCGACACGACGAGCGCGGACGCAGAGGACGCCGGCGGCTACGCGCGCGCACAGGGCGAGGACGAGCAGCGCCGCACGCTCGAGACGATCGCGCGGCATCTCCCCGAGCAGGATCTCGTCATCACGACCGCGCAGATCCCCGGGCGACCGGCTCCGCGCCTCATCACCGCGGCGATGGTGCACACGATGCGCCCCGGCTCGGTGATCGTGGACCTCGCCGCCGAGAGCGGCGGCAACTGCGAGCTCACGCGCGCGGGTGAGACGCGATGCGAGTCGGACGTCACCATCCTCGGCCCCATCAACCTCCCCGCCACCGTCCCCTTCCACGCCAGCCGCATGTTCAGCAAGAACGTCGAGTCGTTCGTGCAGCACATCGTGCAGAACGGCGCACTCACCATCGACCCGAGCGATGCGATCACGGGGGCGATGTGCGTCACAAAGAAAGTGAGTCAGTAGGTCAGCGAGTCAGTGGGTCAGAAAAAGCCCGGGGGTGTCATTCCGAGCGCCAGCGAGGAATCTCGGGCTGCACGGTGTCATTCCGAGCGCAGCGAGGAATCTCGGGCTGGCG
>DASSNR010000195.1:0-5321 GCA_035687925.1 Gemmatimonadaceae bacterium
GGTGATCCCGGCAAGGGGTGGTTCTTCCGCAACGCATTCGACGAGGGGGAGTACGGGCTGTGCTGCTGGCTCACGGCGCCGCTCGATCCGTCGGTCGATGCGCCGGCCAACGCGACGTTCGTCGACGCGACGTTCGCCGACGCCGAGGGGAAACCGGTCACGCTGCAGCGCGCCGCCGTGCTCTACGAGCGAGATGGCGGCACGCTATGGAAGCACGTGACCGACGCGCCGGATGGGCGCCGAGCGCGCGAGCTCGTGCTCGCGTTCGTGACGACGGTGGGGAACTACGAATACGGCTTCCACTGGATCTTCCATCAAGATGGCGTGCTCGAGCAGCAGGTGGAGCTGAACGGGATCCTGCAGACGCAGGCGCTCGCCGACAGCATCGGCACGCCCGCGCGTGACGCGGCGCTGCACGCGACGCGCGTCGCGCCGTATCTCGCGGCCGCGTATCACCAGCACTTCTTCAACTTCCGTCTCGACTTCGACGTCGACGGCCAGGCGAACAGCGTGATGGAGATGAACACGCACGCGGAGCCGCGCGGCGCGAGCGATCCGTACGGGAACGCGTTCACCGCCACGGCGACGCCGCTCCGTCGCGAGCTCGAGGCGCAGCGCCGAGTGAATCTGGCCACCGCGCGCATGTGGGACATCATCAATCCCACGGTGACCAACACGCTTGGCCAGCCGGTCGGCTATCTGCTCATGCCTGGGATGACGGCGGTGCCGTATGCCGATCCGACCTCATCGGTGCGCACGCGCGCGGGGTTTCTGAATGCGAACCTCTGGGTCACGCCGTACGACGCGCGCGAGATGCACGCGGCAGGCGATTACATCAATCAGAACCCGGGCGGCGATGGGCTCGTGCAGTGGACGCGCGCCAATCGCTCGGTCGACACGCGCGACATCGTCGTGTGGTACACGTTCGGGATGACGCACATCCCGCGGCCCGAAGAGTGGCCGGTGATGGCGATGCAGAGCGTGGGATTCCGCCTCATGCCGGCGGGGTTCTTCACGCGCAATCCAGCGCTCGATCTGCCGAAGGCGCAGACGGCGAAGGCGGACGGCGCGCCGTGATGCGGTGACGAGCGGGCGCCGGCCGACGACGTCAGGATGGTGATCCGTCGACACACGTCGTCAGCCGGCGCCGCTCACTCGAACTGATCCACCGCGCCGGCCGCGCGCACCAGCACCTGGTGCATGCTCTGCCCGTACGGGTAGAACTTCTCTCGCTCCCCCGCCTCCCGCTTCTCGCGCATGGCGGATGAGTCGATGTGCCAGTCGGGGCGGACGTTCGCCGAGATCTCGCGGAGATCGCGGTGCAGAGTGAGAACCATCGGGTCATCGCCTTGCAGCACGGAGAGCCGGCGCAGCATGTCGGTTTCGTCGGGCAGCGCGTAGTCGGGGAAGGTGGCTCCGGGTATGATGTCGGGGCGCATGATGGATGCTCCTGTATAGGCCGGCCTGTCGGCACCTTCAACGGTGCATGCACCCTGCCCGCACGGCGGCGTCGTGCGAGATCGGCCCGCATCGTGATCCGGTGACACCCCGCACCGTGATGCGGCGATACATGAATGACCGACGCGATGAGGGAGGCGATGATGGGTGCAGCGTCTGCCCGTCGTATGCTCGCGCATGCGTCCTTGCGGCCATTCGCCGAGCAGGAGCAGACTATGGGTATGCCGCGGCGAGCTGCGCCCCGCACCTCGATTCATCACATGCAACGCACATCCAATTCGGTGCTGCCCCAGTGACGATGCGTCGCGTCTGCGTCCTCGGGATGCTCGCCCTGCTCGCCGCACCGCGCCCCGCGCTCGCGCAGCACGCGGCACCGCGGACCGCGGACTCGATCATCGCGCGTGCGATCGCCGCGCGCGGTGGGCTCGCGCGCCTCGAGGCGATTCGCACCGAGCGCCTCATCGGGCGGATCGCCTTCGACCCCGGCGCAGAGGGCGTCGACACGGTGGAGCTCGCGCGCCCGATGCGCGTACGAACGACGGTCGTGATGAACGGGAAGACGCTCGTGCAGGCGTACGACGGGCGCGTGGCGTGGACGGTGAATCCCTTTCAAGGGATCACGACGCCGCAGGTGATGCCGCCCGACGCCGCGAAGAACGTTGCTGCGGGCGCGGACATCGACGGTCCGCTCATCGACTATGCGGCGAAGGGCAATCGCATCACCGTCGCCGGCGTCGACACGGCCGATGGCCGCCCCGCGTACAAGCTCACCGTCACGACCGCGATCGGCGTCGTCGACCACTACTACATCGACACGACCTCGTATCTCCAGACGAAGTGGGATGGCGCCCGCACGGTGAACGGCCAGGCCGTCGTCTTCGAGTCGTACTTCCGCGACTATCGCGCCGTCGATGGCGTGATGCTCCCCTTCCGCATCGACTCCGACACGCGCGGGCGGCCGGGCGGGCAACACATCACGTTCGAGCACATCGCGCTCGACGTACCCGAGCCTGACACGCGCTTCCGCATGCCGGCTACGACAAGCGTTCCTCATCCGCCGCGATAGGGAACGCATCCTGCGATGCGTGGGCGTGCGTTCGATCTCACGCCCCGTCGGTCATCCAGGAGGTCCCATGCCGTATCCCTCGTTGCATTCGGTCCGCGTCGCGCTCGTGATGCTCGCGCTCGTATCGATCACGGCGTGCGAGACACGGCACACCGAGCCGCCGCAGCGCGCATCGGCCGGTGGGGAAGTGACCGGCGGCACATCAAGCGCGCGTCCCGCTGCGACCCCTGGAGCGGACACGACGCCCACCTCGCACGGGGTGGCGCTCACCGCGCCGCACATCTTCGGGATATTCGACAACGCGAACTCCACCGAGATCACCGCGTCCGGCATCGCCGTCGAGAAGGCGAAGAGCCAGGCGGTCAAGAACTTCGCCGCGCGAATGATCCAGGACCATCGCTCGCTCCTGCACGAGTCGCGCACGCTCTCGTCGCAGCTCGGCGTCACGCCGCAGGCTTCGAGCGACAGCACGCTCATCAAACTCCAGCGCGAGATGCTCGACACGCTGCGCACGGCGCCGAGTGGCGCATCGTTCGATAGCCTCTACATGGCGACGCAGATCCGCGTGCATCAGCACGCGATCGACGTCGTGCGCTCGGCGGCGCAGGGCGCACCGGAGTCCCAGCTCCGCGACCTCCTGAACAACGCGCTCGGCATGCTCGAGTCGCATCTGCGCGATGCGCAGCGCATCCAGCAGGGCCTCTCGGCGTAGCGGCAGGCAGTCCGCGTGCCGCACGATCCCCCGGGGGGAAGCGCGGAGAGTACGGTTTTTGCGCCATATGGCTTTCTGCGCCGTATGGCAGCGCGCCGTATGGCGGCGGCTGATCGGGGCAAGACGCGTTGCCCCACTCGACTTATGCAGGAGGTATGTATGTACATGACGACATCGCGCTACGCCAGCCTCGCACTGGCGATCGCGGTTGGCACGACCCTCGGCGCGTGCAATGGACGGCGCGGCTCGTCGGCGGTCTCGGAGACCGCCGGCGGCACCGTATCGTCCACGCCCGCGGGTGACACCGGCACCGCCGGTGCAGCCACGGGTGCCACGACGGGAGCGGCCACGGGCGCTGATACGACCCACGGTGCCGCCGGCGGTGAGGTCGGCAACGCATCGAGCGCCTTCAAGGGGCTCTCCGACGCCAATTACGCCGCGCTCGTCAGCCAGGCGAACAAGGGCGACGTGCAGGCCGGGAAGTTGATGGAGACGAAGGCCACCAATCCGCGCGTGAGGGCGTTTGCGAAGCAGATGGTAACGGATCACAACGCACTCGAGAAGCAGACGCAGGCGCTCGCGCACAAGCTCAACCTCACCCCGCAACCGCCATCGAACGATCCGGTGCAGCAGATGGGCTCGTCGGAAATGCAGACGCTGAAGTCGACATCGAAGGGCGCCGCGCTCGACTCGACCTACATCGATCAGGAAGTGGCGTTCCACAAGGCCGCGCTCGATCTGCTGAACGCGATCCAGAGCGACGCCGGCAACGCGCAGCTGAAGGCGCTGGCGAACAAGGCGCAGCCTGTGATCCAAATGCACCTGACGAACGCGGAATCGATCCAGAAGGAGCTGCAGTCGGGGTCGAAGTCCGGACAGTGAGGCACGGGCACTCGGGCGCACGCGCCCGGTGATGTGAGAGGGGGGAGCGCCGTGCGGCGCTCCCCCTTTTCTCGACTGGTCCGCTATATTGCGCGTTCCGGTACGTCGCACCCCGGCCGCTCCTCGCGTTCGGCCGGGGTGTCGCGTCCTTGGGGCGTAGCTGAGCTGGCAAAGCGTCGGACTGTTAATCCGAAGACCGCAGGTTCGAATCCTGCCGCCCCAGTTGCAAGACGCGGTCTCCCACCTGCCGCGGTCATTGTTTCGTAACGAATGGTTACGAATTCCCGTCAGTGATCTCCGTCCCTAGAGCCGCGGGTCGTCCGGTCGACGCTCGCCGAGCGAGCCGCCGCGCTCCGGCTACATCGCAGTCTGCGCGCGCCGGGCGTCGGCGGCGTGCCGGGCAGCCCAGTCGAGCGCGTAGTCGGCGACCTCCTCCCACCCGGCCTGGGCGAGCATCAGGTGCGCCCGGCCCGGGAACTCCTTCACTTCCGTGACCGTGCGCGACTTGTAATGCCGCGCGTTTGAGCGCTGCACCGACGGTGGCATCAGGTGATCTTCGGCGCCGGAGATGAAGAGCAACGGGGCGCGGGCGTCGTTGTGATAATTGACGAAGAGGTCCTGCGGCCCGGGGATGAAGTTGGCGAGCGCGCCCTCCCAGACGATCGAGCCCGACGCCGGGACGTGGTAGCGCTCATAGAGCGCGCGCGACTCGGCCTCGCCGAAGGTGTTCGTGAACGCGTAACGCCACTGCTCGAAGGTGAGCCCCACTGCCTTGTGACGGTTCGCCGGGTTCTCGAGCACCGGGAGCAGCGCCCGGAGCTGCGAGAGCGGCGTCATGAGAACGCCCTCCGTCGCCGCCGAATCGATGGCCACGCCTGCGGCGCCGAGTCCGTGGTCGAGCAGGACCTGCAGGAATGCGCCGCCGGCGGAGTGGCCCATCAGGATCGGCGGCGCGTCGAGCGCGCGCACGACCTGCTCGAGGTGGTCGACGATCCGCGGTACGGTCAGCCGCTCGATGGGGGACGGGTCGCGGTTCAGCGCCTCCACCTCCACCTCGAGGCCCGGGTACGCGGGGGCGAGCACGCGGTACCCCTTGGCTTCGTAGTAGAGGATCCAGTGCTCCCAGCTGCGGGGCGTCACCCAGAAGCCGTGGATGAGGACGATCGTGTCGGGCGCGACGGGCGACGTGCGCATCGTGGCCGC
>DASSNR010000337.1:0-4676 GCA_035687925.1 Gemmatimonadaceae bacterium
TCTACGTGCTGGTCATCGCGGGCTATGCGATCCTCCTGCCGCCCCGCTGGGGTGCGGCGATCGCGGTACTCGCGACCGGGCTCTACGTCGCCGACACGCTGTGGGGCGGCTCGACCGGGATGGACGTCGCCTTCCTGGTGCAGGTCCTCCTCTTCAACCTGGTCTTCGCGATCGTCGCCTCGCTGGGGAACCGGCTCCGCCGCGCCGACGTGGAGCAGGTCACCCTCGAGTACGAGCTGCGGCGGGTGCGGCTCGAGGCGGACGAGATCCTGCAGAACATCCGCTCGGGCGTGATCACGGTGGACGCCGAGGGACGGCTCGCCTTCATCAACCCCACGGCGGAGCGGCTGCTGGGGATCGACGGGGACCGATTGCTCGGGCGCCCCATCCTCGACAAGCTTCAGGTGCAGTCGCGCGACCTTGGCACCGCCATCGTGGCGGGGATCAAGCAGGGACGGAAGGTGAGCCGAGGCGAGGGCATGGTGCGGGCCAACGGGCGGGTATTCCCCATCGGCCTCAGCACGACCACTTTCCAGCCCGAGGATCGCGAGACGCCGTCGGTGACGGCGATCTTCACCGACATCTCGGAACTCAAGCAACTGCAGGAGCTGCACGCGCGCGCGGAGCGCCTCGAGGCGGTGGCTGCCCTCTCGGCGTCGCTGGCGCACGAGATCCGGAACCCGCTCGCCTCGATCCGGAGTTCCTGCGAGCAGCTGGCCCGCGGGAAGCACGCCAGCGAGGACGACCAGGTGCTCGCCGGGCTCATCGTGCGGGAGAGCGACCGGCTGAGCCGGCTGCTGAGCGAGTTCCTCGACTTCGCCCGGGTGCGGGCCACGCGGCACGAGCAGCTGGACCTGGTGACGGTCGCGAAGGCCGCCGTGCGCATGGTCGAGGCGCACCCGGAGTGCGGTGAGCGGGCCGACGTCATGGTCGAGGGCGACTCGGTCATGCTCGAGGGCGATGAAGACCTGCTGCACCGCGCGGTGTTCAACCTCACGCTCAACGCGGTGCAGGCCGCACCCGACCGCGGGCGCGTGAAGGTCGAGGTCTCAGCGGTGCCGGTGGATCAGGTGCCGCACGGCGTCGCGTTCCACAGTGGTGCCGTCGCGCTCCGCGTGACCGACAACGGGCCCGGCATTCCGGCCGACATCCGTGCGCGCGTCTTCGATCCGTTCTTCACGACCAAAGTCGGCGGCACCGGACTCGGGCTCCCGATCGTGCACCGCGCCATCGAGGCGCACCGCGGCTTCGTCTTCGTCGACAGCAACGGCTCGGGGACGCGCTTCACCGTGCTCCTCCCCTGCTCGCAACCCGCACTGGCAGGTGCCGCATGAGCGCATCCACGAACGGCCTGCCACACGTCCTCATCGTCGATGACGAGACGGGAATTCTCGAGACGCTCGGCATCCTGCTCAAGCGTGAAGGGTTCGCGCCGCACGTGGCGCACGGCGGTAAGCAGGGGCTCGAGCAGCTCGAGTCGCTCTCGCCCGATGTCGTGCTGTGCGATGTGCGCATGCCCGGGGTCGATGGACTCGGCATCCTCGCCGCCGCGCGCGCCAAGGATCCGGATCTCCCCGTCGTCCTCATGACCGCGCAGGCTGATCTGCGATCGGCCATCCAGGCGGTGAACGAGGGCGCGTACTACTTCATCCAGAAGCCCTTCGTCAACGACGACATCGTCGCGATCCTGCGGCGCGCCGTCGAGCATCGCCAGCTGCGCGCGGAGAACAAGTCGCTCAAGCAGGAGATCCGCCGCCGCGAGCGTAACGGCGCCGTCGTTCCCGCGGGGCGGAGCCGCGCGTGGCTCGACGTCCTCCGCCTCGCGGAGACGGTCGCACCCACCGAATCGACGGTGCTCATCCAGGGCGAGTCGGGGACGGGGAAGGAAGTCATCGCGCGCTACATCCACGATCTCTCGCAGCGCGCCGACACGTCGTTTCTCTCGATCAACTGCGGCGCGCTGCCCGAAAGCCTGCTCGAGAGCGAGCTCTTCGGCCACGTGAAGGGCTCGTTCACCGGCGCGGTGAAGGACAAAGCCGGTCTCTTCACCGCCGCCGCGAAGGGCACGTTCTTCCTCGACGAGATCGGCGAGACGACGCCCGCCATCCAGGTGAAGCTCCTGCGCGTGCTGCAGGAGCGCGAGATCATCCCCGTCGGCGCGACGGAAGCGATCCCCGTCGACACGCGCGTCATCGCGGCGACGAACCGCGAGCTCGAGGAGGAGATCAGCCGCGGCACCTTCCGCAGCGATCTCTTCTACCGACTCAACGTCTTCGCGCTGCGTCTGCCGCCACTCCGCGAGCGGCGCGATGACATCCCGGTGCTCTCCGACACCTTCCTGCATCGCTCGGCCGAGGCGCGCGGCGAAGAGCCCAAGCGTCTCTCCGAGGCGGCGCTCGAGGTCATGCAGCAGTACCGCTGGCCCGGCAACGTGCGCGAGCTGGAGAACGCGCTCGAGCGCGCCGTCATCCTGAGCGAGGGCGACGTCATCGACGTCGGCGCGCTGCCGGAGCGCATCACCGAGCAGACGCCCGAGCTGCTCACGGCCGAACGCATGCCCAGCAACCCCACGCTCGACGCGATCGAGCGCGCATACATCATGTGGGTGCTGCAATCCGAGGGCGGGAACAAGAACCGCACCGCCGAAGTGCTCGGCATCAACCCCTCCACGCTCTACCGCAAGCTCTCGCGCTACGGTGTGGATGCGTGATGCCGGGCGCATGAGCTCATCGCCGTGACCACGATCGCCACCGAGCCGCCGACCGGCAGCGGACCGATCCCTCTGCGCGCGCGCCGCCTGCAACTCTTCACGTCGCTGCGCATGGAGATCCTGCTCAGCCTCGCGATGCTCGGCGCGACGGCGCTCGTGATCGCGGTGTTCACCGTCCTGCTCCTCGATACGCTTGCGACGAGCCGCTTCGGTGTGTTCGCGCTCGTGGCGATGATCGTCGCCGACGTGCTCGTGCTGGTGCTCTTCGGCGCGTACAAGATCCGCGGCCTCGTGCTCGACCCGCTGGATGAGATCATCGAGACTGCAGAGGCCATCTCGCGCGGCGACCTGACGCGCCGTGCCGCGCCCGCGGCGAGCATGGAGTTCGCGCGCCTCGCGAAGAGCGTGAACCGGATGACCGTGCACCTGCTCGAGAGCCAGGCGCGTCATGCGCGGCTCGAGAAGATGGCGGGCGTCGGGACACTCGCCGCCGGTGTGGCGCACGAGATTGGCAATCCGCTCGGCGCCATCTCGGGCTACGCGCATCTGCTGCGGCGCGGCGTGCACAACGACGCAACCCTCGTGGAAGCGCTCACCGGGATCGAGCGCGAGAGCGCACGCATCGACCGGATCGTGCGCGGGATGCTGGAGTACGCGCGCCCGCGCAGCCGCACGACTGCGCTCGTCGACATCAACGCGTCGGTCCATCGCGCGGTCGAGCTCCTCACTACGCAGGGGAAGCTCCGCGACATCGAGCTGCACCTGAATCTGAGCGAGGGTCTGCCGCAGCTCATGGGCGATCTGTACGAGATGGATCAGGTATTCGTGAACCTGCTGCTGAACGCGGTGCAGGTGCTCGAGGGGAGTGGTCGCATCGAGATCGCAACGCGCCGAGTGCCCTTTACGCCGGCCGCCGACGACGCGGAGTCTCGTGCGGACGATACAGCGGAGACTGCCATCGAGCGCATTCCCAGCGCGCGCGTGCGCGCATGGCTCAACACGGTCGGCGAGCCGCAGGAAGTCATCGAGGCCGTCATCGCCGATTCGGGCCCAGGAGTGAGCGAGCCGGATCGCGAGCGCATCTTCGACCCCTTCTTCACCACCAAGGCGCCGGGGCAGGGGACCGGACTCGGCCTGTCGATCGTCGCGCGCGTGGTCGAAGGGCTCGGCGGCACCGTGTGGGTGCGCCCGTCGCGCGAAGGCGGAGCCGCCTTCGTGATGATGTTCCCGGTCGCGGAGCGATCGACGGTGTCAGGTTCTGGTGATCGAACCAGCCAATCGAAGCAGATCCCATCGGTAGTGGGCGCCCGCCACGCCGGAGCGCTCGAATGAACATCCTCATCGTCGACGATGAGCCCGCGCTCCGGCAGACGCTCTCGCTCATCCTCGGCGCCGATGGCCATCAGACCATCACCGCGAGCAATGGTGACGACGCACTCACCCGCGCCGCCGCCGGCGACGTCGATCTCGTGCTGTGCGATCTCCGCATGCCCAACATGGATGGCCTGCAGTTCATCGAGCGCTACCGTGCCGCCGGCGGCACCGCGCTCATCATCGCGATGAGCGCCTACGGCGATGCCGACACCGCCATCACCGCAATGCAGCGCGGCGCCTACGACTACATCCAGAAACCCTTCCGCGCCGACGAAGTCTCACTCGTCGTTCGCAAGGCCGTCGAGCGCGAGAAGCTCAACGCGAAGGTGCGACAGCTCGAGGATGAGCTGAGCGCCATGCGCACGGCTGAGGAGATCATCGGCCGCAGCCCCGCGCTCCGCACCGCACTCGACATCGCGCAGAAGGTCGCGCGTCATCCATCGACCGTGCTCGTCACCGGCGAGAGCGGCACGGGGAAGGAGCTCATCGCGCGCCTCATCCACCGTGCGAGCCCGCGCGCCGACGCGGCGTTCGTCGCCGTGAACTGCGGCGCGATCCCCGAAGCGCTGCTGGAGAGCGAGCTCTTCGGCCA
>DASSNR010000348.1:0-2198 GCA_035687925.1 Gemmatimonadaceae bacterium
TGTATCCGGTGGGCACCGACAGCGACCAGCCGAACGTTTCGGCGCCCACGCTCGCGCCGATGCTTCCACCCAGCAGTTCCGCGTCCTCGGCGATCTGCGCAGCCGTGCGGCGTTCGGTTCCCTTGATCGCGGTCCGCGCGAGCAGCGAAGTGAGCCCCGCGTACTCCGCGTCTTCATCACTCGCACCGCCGTTCGCGAAGACGCCCAGGTGCACGAGCGGGACACCGCGCTTCCGTCGAACGAGGATCGGGACGCCGTGCCGCGTGCGGTACACGCGCACGCCAGCTTCCTCGCGCTCGAACGTCGGCTGCGCGGACGACGGCTGGCGCATCGTCGTGCGCGGCGGCGTTGACGGCGATGACGTGCGCGGCGCATCGACGAGCAGCCGCAACATGTCCTCCGGGCCGTCGGCCACGGCCGGCGCATCGCTCGGACGGTAGACGACGACCGCGGTGCGATCGGTCGTCAGGTACCGTCGCGTCGCGTCGAGCACCTGCTCCGGTGGCGCCGTGAGCAGCTGCTCGAGATACCGGTCGCCGATCGTCCAGTCTCCCATCGCTTGCCATTCGGCGAGATAGTTCGCCTGGCCATCCATCGTCTCGAGCCGCCGCACCCAGCGTGACTCGAACAGGCGACGCGCGCGCATCAGCTCCACGTCCGCGATCCCGTCGTCGCGCAGCTCGCGCAGCTGCTCCCACGTCGCTTGCGCCGCCTGCGCGGCGGCATCGGGCGGTCCTTCGGCGTGCACCTGGAAGACGCCAAGCTCCGTCGGTGTGTAGTTGTATGCCGAGATCGATGCCGCGAGCTTGCGATCCCGCACCGCGCGGTAGAGCCGTGACGCGCGACCGCTCCCGAGCACCGCCGCAGCGAGGTCGAGGAGTGGAGTATCCGGGTGCAGCATGCCCGACGTGCGCCAGCCGAAGGCGACCTGCGTCTGCGTGATGTCGCCGGAGATCTCTCGGAAGCGGAAGCCGGAGCGCGGCAGCTCCTCGGGCCCCGGTGTGCGAACCACCTGCCCATCGGGGATCGAGCCGTAGATGCGCGACGCCTCCTCGAGCGCGAACTCGCGATCGACGTCGCCGACGATGCTTAGGATCGTGTTCGGCGGACGGTAGAAGTTGCGGTAGAAGCCCGTGAGATCGGGGCGCGCGAGCCGGCGCAGCTCTTCTTCGTGTCCGATGCGCCAGCGGCGGATGCGATGCCGCTCGTGCAGCACCTCGTACAGCGTCTCGATCACGACCGCCGATGGATTGTCCGCCTTCCGCTTCGCTTCCTGGATGATGACCTCGAGCTCCTTCCCCAGCTCCTCGGCATCGATGATCGAGTTGGCATACGCGTCGCCCTGGATCTCGAGCCCCTGCACGAAGCTCGACGATGGGAGCACCGTGTAGTAGCTCGTGTGATCGTAGATCGTCCCCGCGTTCAGGTAGCCGCCCGCGGCTTTCGTCTCCTTGGAGATCTCGCCGACGCCGCGGCGCTCCGTCCCCTTGAAGTACATGTGCTCGAGGACGTGCGCGATGCCGACCTCTTCGTCCGTCTCGTCGAAGTAGCCGGCCTTCACGTACGTGACGATCGCGACCACGGGCGCCGACTCATCGCGGCGGATGAGCACGGTGAGCCCGTTGTCGAGTGTGGTGCGGAGCACCGAGTCGTGGGGGAGAATGGGCTGCGGCATTGCGGGAGCGTTACGGGATCGCGAGCAATTGCATCGCTCCACCGATGAGCACAACCCCTGCCACCGTCGCCACCGCGACGGCAATGCTCGGGCTGCGGCGGTGCGCTTCGGGGAGGAGATCGCCCGTGGCGGTATAAAGAAAGAATCCGGACGCGAGCGCGAGAAAGACCGCGAGCGCGCGGAGCGATGGCAGGAAGACGAGCGCCAGGAATCCGCCGACCACAGGCGCGATCGCATCCAGAAGAAGGAAGATGAGGTCGCCGCGGCGCGCGCGCTCACCGTGCGTCACGAGGAGCACGGTGTTGAGCCCATCGCTCGAGTCGTGCGCCACGACGGCGATCGCAACGAGCAACCCCGACTGCCAGCTGAGCGCCGTCGCCGCGCCGATCGCGGCACCATCGAGCGTGCTATGCGCGATGAGTCCCAGCGCGCTCATACGTCCCAGGTGGCGATGCGCTTCGTTCGTGCAATCCTCCTCGGGGCACGCGTGCAGCACGAGGAGCCGCTCCATGAGGTAGAACCC
>DASSNR010000350.1:0-12438 GCA_035687925.1 Gemmatimonadaceae bacterium
GCGCCCGCGCACCTCGCTCTTGCCGCGCGTGGGCTTGAGGATCTTGGTGAGCAGCTTGAGGATCGTGGACTTGCCGGCGCCGTTCGGGCCGATGATGCCGAGCACATCGCCGGGGCACACCGAGAACGACACATCGCGCACCGCCCAGAAGTCGCCCTGCGCCTCGTTCAGCTCATCCGTGCGCGGCCGGGCCCTGCCGAGCATGCGCTTGGTCAGCGCGGGAATGACGTCGCGCAGGCTGTCGTCGTACTCGCCGCGCCGGAACTTCTTCCACACCTGGTCGAAGATGATCGGCGGCTTCGACGCGTCAGATGCGTTCCGCAAAGGCGAACTCCATACGGTGGAAGGCGATCATGCCGATGGCGAGCACGAAGAACGACAGGGCAGTGGCGGCCGCGAAGGGGCGGAGCTCCGGCATGGCACCGTGCAGCAGCACCGCGCGGTAGCCATCGATGATCGGCGTCATCGGATTGAGCGAGAGAATCGCCGCGAGGCGCCCGCCGACACGATCGATCGGATATACCACGGAGGTCGCGAACATCCACACCGTGATGACGACGCTGAACAGGTACTTCACATCGCGGTAGAACAGGTTCGCCATCGCGAGCAGGAGCGCGATCCCGATGGTGAACGCGATCTGTACGATCAGGATCACGGGGAGGAACAGCACCGTCCACGTCACGCCGATCTGGTAGTAGACCATCATCGCGATGAGCACGCTGAAGGCGACGACGAAGTCGAAGAGCGAGACGACGACCGCGGAGATGGGAAAGAGCTCGCGCGGAAAGTAGACCTTGGTGACGAGCGAGCTGTTCCCGGTGAGCGATCCGAGGGCGAAGCTCAACGAGGACGAGAAGAAGTTCCACGGCAAGAGGCCGGCGAACGCGAAGATCGGGTAGGGAACGCCGGTATCCAGTCGCGTGACGCGCGTGAAGATGACCGAGAAGATGATGGTGTTCAGCACGGGCATGAAGATCGCCCACCCGAACCCCATGACCGTTTGCTTGTAGCGGAGCAGGAGGTCGCGACGCACGATGCTCGCGAGCAACTCGTGATACTCGATCTGTTCCTGCGCGATCTCGCGCAAATCGCTGCCTAGACGCGAGAGAGTATGCGGCATCGCAACTACTGAGGGTGACTACCAGAGGCTTCCACGACTGACGCGTCTTGCAAGAGGCAGGCTCCGTGCCGTCAGCGCGGCAGCGTCGTGGGATACGGGCGGAGCAGCGTGATGCCGCGGTACAGCTCGAGGTCGAACGCCGCATGTCCCGCTCGTTGCAGCGTGACGCGACCCAGCGGCGCGATCCGTGCGAAGTGGGGCGCGAACGTTGCCCGCGCATCCACGCGGCCGTCGTCCAGCGCGACCAGCAGCGCGTCGTGTCCGACGAACGACGCCGCATCGCGCAGATAGGCGAACTGGTGCGGATTCGCGTTGACGCACAGCACCGGGACGCCGGGTCCGAGTGCGTATGCGACCTTGCCCGCCTGCACCCAGCTCGGCGCCGCGACGAACATCCCCGCGTCGTCGAGTAGATGCCCGCGCTCGACCGCTCGACGCAGGTCGGTCCAATCGAGTGCCTGGAGCGTCGGGTCGCCGCGGCGGAAGAGCGGAGGGGCCGCGCGCGCCATCCAGCCGGTCGCGGTATCGCTCGCGAGCACGATGACGAGAGCGACGAATGTTGCCGTCGACCCAATGAGCCACCGTCGCGTGAAGACGCTGCCGCGCGCGAGACGATCGCCGACGACGGCGCCGAGGAGCGGGAAGAGCATGAGGTAGCCAGGCGCTTCCCAGTGCGGCAGTCCCGGTGCGCCGCCGAGTGTGATGAGCGTGAAGACGGCGATGGGGCCGATCGCGAGGCACGCGAGGAACCAGCGCGCACGATCGCGCGGGCCGCGCAGCAGCGCCGCGACGAGGAGCCAGACGAGCGGGATCCAGATCCATGGGAGGAGATAGCCCGCCTGTCCACCGATGCTCTGGAGCAGCGGCGTCAGATGCACGCCATGTGATGTGCCGCGCCCACTCTGAAATCTGAACGAGACCCAGCCATGGCGTGCATTCCAGATCAGCACCGGCGTGCAGAGCGCGGCGGCGATCACGACGCCGAGATACGGCCCGGGATGCGCGAGCCAGCGGCGCGCGCCGCGCGTGGTGAGCACGAAGAGGAGCGCGCCGATAAACAGGAAGGCGCCGTGGTACTTGGACAGCAGCGCGAGCCCCATGAAAAATCCGGCAGCGGCCCACCATCGCGTCGGGTACACCGGCGCTCTCTCGTCCACGAGTACGCGCGCGAGGCAGAGCGCACATGCGAGCATGAAGCACATGAGCGGCCCGTCGGGGAGCACCCATCCGCCCGTGCTCACGCTGAAGACCGGCGCGATGTTGAGCAACAGCGCCGCGTAGACGCCGGCCCATTCGCCGAAGAGCCGCGCGCCGAGCCGGAACATGAGCCACGTCGTTCCGGCGAAGAGGAGAATGAAGGGAAGCCGCACGACCACGCGGTGCTCGTTACCGGCGAGGTGCGCAACGGCGCCCGCGATCCAGAACGAGAGGGGCGGATGGTCGAAGTAGCTGAGACTCGCGTCGCGCGCGACGGACACCGCGTACGATTCATCGACGCCGAGCCCGATCACCGCGGCGAGAACGATGCGGGCGATGAGACCGACGGCGATGATCGGGAGGACCACACGCACCGGCCGATCGAGGGCGGGCTGCCGCGCGGAATCCGCGGCGGCGGCTGGCGTCGCGGTCGTCATCGGACGCTCCACGATGTAGCGGGCGGCCAGATGCGCGGTGCATGTTGTCCCACGGCGTGCACTGCTGTAATCGTGGTGTTAGGTCACCAGGCTACGTTTCCTGCAGCGCACGGATCGTTCCCTCCGGCGGGCCGTTCGCGAGCTGGCGGCACCAGCATCCGGCGGCGTGGAGCGGGCCACCGTTCGAGCCAGGCGCTACTCCCTGATCATGCACATCGATCTTCACCATTCGTCGATTCTCGCGCGCGCGGCGTGCATCGCAGCCGCGCTCGCGCTCCCCGGCGTCGTGGCGGCGCAGCAGCCCGTGACGCGGGACGCGGCGGTCGAGTCCGCGCTCACGCATGGGGCGGCAGTCGCGGTCGCTCGTGCGACCGCGATGTCGGCGCGCGCGCAGCTGCGCACCGCGCGAGCGTATCCGAACCCGGCCGTCACGGCGAGCTACTCCAAGGATGTGCCGCAGTATCACGCGGCGCTCGACATTCCGCTCGAGCTCCCGTGGCTGCGCGGGGCGCGCGTTGGCGCAGCGGTCGCCGCGGACACCTCGGCGCAGTATACGTTCGCGTTCGCGCGCGCATCGGTGCGCTACGATGTCGACACCGCGTACACGAACGCCCTGGCATCGGCGGCGCATGCGCGTCTCTCGCGCCGGAACGCACAGGACGCCGACAGTCTGCTCCGCATGGCCACCACTCGGCGCGATGCCGGCGATGCGAGTGAGCTCGATGTCCAGCTCGCGACAGTGAACGCCGGACAGTTGGCGAACATCGCCGCGGCCGATTCACTGGATGCGATCGGCGACCTGCTCGTGCTCCAGCGTCTCATGGGACTTGCCGCAGACACGGTGACGATCGCGCTGGCGGATTCGCTCATGCCGCCGACCATCACCGATCCGCCGCGCGACTCCGGTGACCCGGCGAGCCCCGATGCCCCGACGCTGCAGGTGGCCGCCGCAAGCGCCGCGCTGCGTTCGGCCGAGCAGAATCTCGCGCTCGAGCGGCACAACGTGTGGTCCACGCCGTCGATCCAGGTGGGCTTCGACGCGCACGATCCCTCCGGCGCGGAGACGGGGCTGCTCCCCACGGTGGGGCTCTCGCTCCCACTCCCGCTCTTCAACCGCAACGGCGGCCCTGTCGATGCCGCCGCTGCGGAGCGTGACCGCGCGCGCGCGGAGCTCACGCTGGCGAAGCAGGAGAGCGACGCGTCGATCGCGCAGGCGCTTCGCGAGCGCGCGGTCGCCCTGCGCAAGACCACGCGCGACGAAGAGCTGCTCGCGAGCGCGCAACGCGTCGCGGCGATGTCGCTCGAGGCGTATCGTGAGGGGGCGATCCCACTCGCGAGCGTGCTCGAGGCGGAGCGCAACGCGCGCGACGTGCAGGCGCAGTACATCGACGATGTGGCGGCGGCGAACAGTGCGCACGCCGCGGTGCAGCTCTTCACTCTCACCACGGGTCGGCCGTGAAGATCTCCATGCCCAGGTGCTCGACGCTGGCGGCCGTCGCGCTCGCCGCGCTCATGGTTGGGTGCGGCTCGCACGGCGCGAGCGAATCGGACGGCGAGGCATCCACGGATGCGCAGCCCACCGTCGCGGCGCGAACCGCCACCGTGACGACGCGCCCGTTCGCCGTGACGGTGAACGCCATCGGTGCGGTGGCGCCGCGCCCCGGCCACTACGCCGAGTTGAGTGCACCGGCGCCCGCTCGCATCGCGCGGATCTACGTCACGCCGGGCCAGCACGTTCGGAAGGGTGACACACTGATCGCCTTCGAGCGCGCGCCATTCGACGCGGCAGCGAACGGCGCCGAGGCCGCGCTCACCGCTGCACAGAATGCCTACGGTCGCGCGATGCGCCTCGCGCACGATGGCATCCTGCCGCAGAAGGACGTCGATCAGGCGGCGGCGACGCTCGCGGAGGCGAAGGCGAACGCCGTGACCGCGCGCCGCGCGCAGGAGCTCGCCACCCTGCGCTCGCCGCTCGACGGCGTCGTGACGCGCATGTCCGCCGTGCTCAGCGCGACCGTGGACGCGAATCAACCGGTCATCGAAGTCGCTGACCCCAGCGCGCTCGACATCGTGCTCCAGCTCTCGCCCTCGCAGGCCGCGCCCGTGCACCCCGGCGACTCGGCGACGTTCACGGCGGGACAGGACCCGGCGGGCGAAGCGCTCGGTGCGGGGCGCATCATGGATGTCGGCGCGACCGTCGATTCCGTATCGCGCACGGTGGCCGTGCGCGCACACATCGCGCACCCCACGCGTCCGCTGCGCATCGGTGAGACGGTATTCGGGCAGATCGCCGTTGCCGTCCACAAAAACGCGATCACGGTGCCGACCGAGGCGCTCGTGCCGGAGGGCGACGGCTTCAAGGTGTTTGTCGTCGATTCGCACGGCATCGCGCATGCGCGCCCCGTGACGGTCGGCGAGCGCTCCGAGGGTTTCGCCGAGATCACGAAGGGCGTACGGGCGGGTGAGACGGTGGTGACGTACGGCGCTTACGGCGTCGAGGACAGCAGCCGCATCGTGCCGGTGCGATCGTGAAGCTGTTCGACGTGCTGGCGCATCAGCGCCGATTCATCTACCTCGTAGTCGCGCTGTTGAGCGCCGCCGGATTGTGGGCTGCCACGCGCCTCCCCTCGGCGATCTACCCCGAGCTGCTCTTCGCGCGCATCACGATCGTGGCGCAGGGCTCCTCGCTCGGCGCGCGACAGGTGGAGTTCAGCATCACGCGGCCGATCGAAGAGGCGGTGAGCGTGGTGCCGGGCGTGCAGCGCGTGCGGTCCAAGTCGATCCGCGGCGCGAGCGAGATCTCGCTGACCTTCGCGCCCAACACCGACATGCTGAACGCGCTGCAGCTCACGCGGGCGCGCGTGAACCAGGTGAAGGCGACGCTGCCAGCGGGCGTGGAGATCGAGGTGGAGCGGCTCACGCCGTCGCTCTTCCCGATCCTCTCGTACAATCTCGAGGGCGGTGATCCCGCGACGCTGTACGACCTCGCACGGTACGACATCAAGCCGCTCATCTCGCGCGTGCCCGGTGTGGGTCGCGTGGATGTGCAGGGCTCCGACATCCGTGAGATCGAGGTGGTGGCGGACCCGGCTCGGCTCGCCGCGCACGGGCTGTCGTACGACGATCTCGCGACGGCCATCCGGCGTGCCGTGTCCGTGGCGGCGGTCGGGCGTGTGTCGAAGGACTACAAGCAGTATCTGATCGTGACCGACGTCGAGGCGCACGCGCCCGAGGACATCGGGAACGTAGTGGTGAGCGGAGGGCTCCGCGTCCGCGACATCGCGACCGTGCGCGTGGGCACGGAGGACCACACGAGCATCATCGCCGGCGACGGAAAGCCGGCGGCGCTGCTCAACATCACGCGGCAGATCGGCGGCAACACGCTCACCATCGCCGACAGCGTCGCGCAGATCGCAAAGAGCGTGCAGCGCATGCTGCCGCCGGGCGTGCACCTCAAGGCCGTGTACGATCAGGCGTCGCTGGTTCGCGACGCGGTGAAGTCCGTGCGCGACGCGATGCTCCTCGGCGCCGCGCTCGCGGTCATCATCCTGCTGGTCTTCCTGCGACACGGGCGCATCACCGCGATCAGTGCGACGTCGATCCCGCTCACGCTCGCCATTACGGTGTTCGTCATGCGCCTCATCGGGCAGACGTTCAACCTGATGACGCTCGGCGCCATGGCGATCGCGATCGGGCTCGTGATCGACGACGCGGTGGTGATCACGGAGAACATCGCTCGGCACCTGTCGTTTACGCCGGAGCGCACGATCGCGATTCGCGAGGCCGTGCAGGAACTCATCTGGCCGGTGACCACCTCCACGCTCACGACGGTCGTCGTCTTCCTTCCGCTGGGACTGCTGCAGGGTGTCGTCGGCCAGTTCTTCAAGGCGCTGTCGATCACGCTCACCATCGCGGTACTCGTGTCGCTGCTCCTCGCGCTGACGATCATCCCGCTCCTGAGCGAGCAGTTCGTCACGGCGCACGACGCGGAGGCGGAACCTGCCGAAGGGGACGAACCGAAGGGCAGCGGCGTGCTGGCGCGCATCGGCCGGCGCGTGGATCGCCTCACCATACACTACGAGCGCTCGCTCGGCGTCGTGCTCCATCATCCGCGCTCGCTGATCGCGATCGCCGTCATGCTCATCGTCGCCGGCGTGCTCGTGGAGCGCTCGATGGGGACGGGCTTCCTCCCCGAGATGGATGAGGGCGCCTTCGTGCTCGATTACTTCACCCCTGGCGGGACGGCGCTTGCCGAGACGGATCGACAGGTCCGGGTCGCCGAGCGGATCCTGGCGTCGATTCCGGAGGTGAGTGGGACGTCGCGCCGCACGGGGGCAGAGCTCGGGCTGTTCGCCACGGAGCAGAACACCGGCGACATCGCCGTTCGCCTCAAGCCGCCGGGCGAACGCCAGCGTGATATCTTCCAAGTGATCGATGAGGCGCGCACGCGGATCGGCGCCGCGGTCCCGCGGTTGCACATCGAGTTCGTGCAGATCCTCTCCGACGTGATCAACGACCTGGCCGGCGCGCCGTCGCCGGTAGAGATCAAGCTGTTCGGTGACAGCCTGAACGCGCTGGAAGGGTATGCGAAGCATGTGGCGCCAGCGTTGGAGCAGGTGCCGGGGATCGAGGATCTCTACGACGGCGTGAGCGAGCCGAACGCCGAGCTGATGATGCGCATCGATGCTGCCGAAGCGACGCAGGTGGGGCTCACGCCCTCGGACGTGGGCGACCAGGTGAGCGGCGCGTTGCTCGGTGTCGCCGCTGGCGAAATGCGCGCGGGCGACCGCGCGGTTGGGATTCGCGTGCGCGCGCCCGATTCGGTGCGCTACGATCCGCTGCAGCTCCGCTCGCTTCCGCTCGTGATCGCACAGGCGAAGCGCACGGTGCCGCTGGGTGCGGTCGCCACGTTCACGCCGGAGGAATCGCGTGCCGAGCTCACGCGCGAGAATCAGCAGCAGATGATCGCGATGACGGCGGACGTGAGCGACCGCGCACTGGGCGATGTCATGAAGGACGTACAGCGCGTCCTCGCCGCGAACCCGGCGCCGGCAGGGATCCGAGTCGAGCTGGGCGGCCAGTACGCCAGTCAGCAGGAGGCGTTCCGCGCGCTGCTGCTGGTGCTCGGCCTCGCGGCCGTGAGCGTGATCGCCGTCATGGTCGTGCAGTTCCAGTCGTTCGTCGAGCCGCTCATCGTCGTGCTCGCGGCGCCGATCTCCTTCGTCGGCGCGCTCGTGCTCCTGCTCATCACCGGGACGGCGCTCAACGTCTCGTCGTTCATGGGGCTCATCCTGCTGGTGGGGCTCGTCGTCAAGAACGGCATCATCCTGCTCGACTTCACGCGCATCCGCTTGCGCGAAGGATTGGCGCTCGAGCCCGCCATTCGCGACGCCGCGCGCGTGCGGCTGCGCCCCATCCTGATGACCACGTTGTGCACGCTGTTCGGTCTCTTCCCGCTCGCGCTCGCGTTGGGCGCGGGGAGTGAGCTGCAGCGTCCCCTCGCCCTCGCCGTCATCGGTGGGCTCGCGCTCTCGACACCGATTACGTTGTACGTCGTGCCGACGCTGCTCGTCATGGTCCGCGGGCGGGACTACACACTTCCCGGCCATGCGGTGCGCGCGCCGGCGCTCACCGGCGTCGCATCGGGCACGGCCCGCGGCGCGCACGCCGGGTAGGCTCGCTGCATCGGAGCGCCACAGGGCATGCGCATTCTCGTCGTCGAGGACGATCCGCGACTCGCGGGCACGCTCGCCAAGGGGTTGCGCGAGCAGTCGTACGCGGTGGACATCGCGCCCGATGGCGATCGCGGCGTCCAGCTCGCGGTGCTCAACAGTTACGACGCCATCGTGCTCGACGTGATGCTTCCCAAGCGCGACGGACTCGAGATGTGTCGCACCCTGCGCGGTCGCGGCTCGCGCGTGCCGGTGCTCATGCTCACGGCGCGCGACACCGTGCAGGACAAGATCACGGGACTCGACGCGGGCGCCGACGACTATCTCACCAAACCCTTCGCCTTCGGCGAGCTCCTCGCTCGGCTGCGCGCGCTCCTGCGCCGCGGCAGCGAGCTGTTGCCGAGCGTGCTGACAGTCGGCGATCTCGTCGTCGATACACGGAGCCAGACGGCGCGTCGCGCAGGACGCCTCATTCCGCTCACGGCGAAGGAGTACGCGCTGCTCGAGTTCCTCGCGCGACACGCCGGGCGCGTACTCGGCCGCGCCGAGATCTGCGAGCACGTGTGGGACGAGAACCACGATCCGTGGTCGAACGTGCTCGAGGTGAACATCAACCGACTGCGTCGCAAGCTTGACGCGGGCGGTGCGGCGCCGCTGATCCAGACGCGGCGCGGGGCAGGGTACATGCTCGCCGAGCCCGTGGAGGACGCGAGTGTTTGAGTCGGTGCGCGCGCGGCTCGCGCTCTGGCACACCGCGACGCTCGGCGCGCTGCTCGTGATGTTCGCCGCCGCAACGTATGTGTTCGTCGGGCACGCGATACGACAGCGCATGGACCGCTACCTGGCGGAGACGGCGAGCGCCTTCGGCGCGGAACTGCAGGCGGAGCGCTTGGACGAGAGCACGAACGAGCGGGCGGTAACCGAGGCGGTGCGCGAATTCCGCTTCCGCGATGTGCAGGTGGTCGTGCTCGACTCGTCGCTGCAGCATGTGCTCGCGGACGGCGCGCGGGAAGCGACCGACGACTCGACGACGCATGGTCGTCCGCGCGGGCGGCGTGCCGTGCGGGCAACCGTTCTGGCGAGCGCCCTCGCGAAGCATCAGGATCCGGACGCGACGCTCGTGACGGTGACCGACGACGCTCGACACTACCGTGCATTCGCCGCGCCCGTGCGTCTCGAAGGGGAACGGTACATCGTCGCCGTCGTCGAGTCGCTGCGTGGGCAGGAGGAGACGATGGTGGAGCTGCGCACCGCGTACCTCATTGCCATCCCGCTCGCACTCATCCTCGCGGGGACGGGGGGCTACGCGCTCGCGCGCCGGAGTCTGGCGCCCGTGGCGGAGATGAGCGTGCGCGCCACGCGCATCGGCGCCGCCAATCCCCACGAGCGGCTGCCGGTGGTGAATCCACGCGACGAGCTCGGCCAGTTGGCGCAGACCCTCAACGGACTCCTGAGTCGACTGGCAGGCGCGCTCGATCAGCAGCGTCGATTCATGGCCGATGCCTCGCACGAGCTGCGCACACCCGTCGCGATCATGCGCGGTGAAGCGGATATCGCGCTGGCGTCCGATAGCCGCAGCGCCGGGGAGTATCGCGAGGCGATGGCCGTCATCGGCGATGAAGGGAAGCGACTGTCGAACATCGTCGATGATCTCTTTCTCCTCGCGCGCGCGGACGCGGGACAGACGCCGGTGAGCGTGCGCGAGCTGTACCTCGACGAGCTCGTGGCCGAGTGCGTGCGTGCCGTGCGGTCGCTCGCCGCGCAGCGGGGCGTCGAGCTGTGCTGCGCGCCGCTCCCCGAGTCGCCGTATCGCGGCGACGAAGAGCTGTTGCGTCGCGTCCTGCTCAATCTGCTCGACAACGCCATCAAGTACTCGGATCCCGGCGCGCGCGTGCAGGTCGCGCTCGACCACGATGCGCACGACGCGGCGTACCGCATCGTCGTCAGCGACACGGGTCCGGGCATACCTGCGGACGCACAAGCGCGACTGTTCGAGCGCTTCTATCGAGCGGATCGGGCGCGCTCGCGCTCCGTGTCGTCCGCCACCGGCGGTGCGGGCCTCGGTCTCGCCATCGGGCGCATGGTTGCCGAAGCGCACGGCGGACGACTCGAGCTGGTGCGCTCGTCCGCTGACGGAAGCGAGTTCGCGCTCACGCTTCCCGTCGCACTCTCACGTTGATCATCTGCATGCCACACCTCTGGTTGTTGTCGCTGGTCGTCGCGGCGACCGGCGTCGCGCCGGTCCAGCAGTCGCTGCCCTCGTACGAGCTCGGCATGCCGGCTGCGGTGGCGTGGACGGCGCCGCACGTCGCGCCGATCACGGATCACGACTCGCTCGCGCGCGGTGCGCAGACGAGCGATCCGTCGGCGTTCCAGCACGCCGACAGCTCGCTCGCCCAGCATCCGCCGCTTTTCACTCGGCGCGATAGATGGCTCGCCGGCGCGTTCGCGGTGGCGACGGTCGCGGTCATGCCGTTCGATCAGCCGATCACGGAGGAGTTCCGCGATCCGTGGCCGCAGCAGCGCGCCGTGCTTCACCATCTCGCCGACGGATTCAACTTCATCGGCAGTCCGGGTGTGCTGTTCGGAAGTGTCGCGGCCTACGGGATCGGACGCGTGACCGGAAGTCGGCGCGTGGCCGCTATGGGGCTGTACGGCACCGAGGCCATCGTCGTCAGCGGCGCGGTGACCGGACTCATCAAGGGAATCGCGGGGCGTGCACGCCCATACCTGAACGACAACGATCCCGATAGCTTTGTGCTCGACCGCGGCTTCCACGGCGGCGACAGCTCGTTCCCATCAGGGCACGCCACCGCGGCATTCGCGGCGGCCGCCGTGGTCTCGGGAGAGAGCGCGCGGTGGTGGCCGAACGCGACGCGGTTCATCACGCCGGCCGCGTATGGCGGCGCGACGCTGGTCGCGCTCGCCCGGATCTACAGCAACAAGCACTGGGCAAGCGACGTCATCATGGGCGCCGGAATCGGTACACTCACCGGTCTTGCGGTCGTCCACTTCAACGCCGCGCACCCGCACAATCTGCTCAACCGCTGGCTCCTCGGAGCATCGATCGCGCCGGAAACGAACGGCGCCCTCATCATGTGGACCATCCCGACGCAATGATCCAACCCGCAGAGAATCCCCGCGCGGCCGCAACGCGTTCCGCGGCCATCGATGCGCGCGCGCAGGAGCGTGTGCAGCTCATCGTCGCGCTCGTCGTCTTTCTGGTGTCGCTCGCGACATTCATTGTCCTGACGATCGAGGTCACGCACCGCGGCTCGCTCACGTTGATCGATGATGCGCTCGCGGCCGACTTCCACAGCCGCGCGACGGCAACCGGTGTCGTGATCTTCGGCTTCGTCACCGACCTCGGCAGACCGGCGACGGTCGGCTTCGTGGGACTCGTCGGGATCGCGATGCTCGCCGCGCGCCGGGATTTGGTCGTCGCCTCGGGGTGGGCGATCGCACTCGCGGGCGGCGCGGTGATCGATGAAGCGGTGAAGCACGTGATCGCGCGTCCGCGCCCCGTCTTCGCTGCGGAACATCTCACGCATCTGAGCTACAGCTTCCCGAGCGGCCACTCGATCGGTTCGATCATCGGGTACGGTGTGCTCGCGTACGTTATCCTGCTGCGCGTGCAGCGATGGGATCTGCAGGTGCTCGTCGTCGTGCTCACGATGCTGCTCGTGCTTGCCGTTGGTTTCAGCCGCCTGTACCTTGACGTCCACTACTTCAGCGACGTGCTGGGGGGATATGCGGCCGGCGCCTGCTGGCTGTGCATCTCCGTGACGGCCACCGACGTCGCGCGGCGGCGCGTGAGACGGCGACGGGAACTCTCCGTCGCGTCGACTGCATCGCCTCGCTGACGACACGTGCGCGTGCCGCGCCGCCGGTCGGTCGTCCCGCTCGTCGCCAGTCGCTCGCTCGATTCGTCGCAACTCATCCCGATCGCCATACCATCGTCTCCGAGGGAGGCCTGGCCATGCGGTTCGTGCTGCTCGCTCTGCTGCTGGCC